>CAYSGK010000212.1:0-3512 GCA_964430395.1 uncultured Methylophaga sp. | reverse complement strand
TTAAAGAACACACCTCGGCTATCGTAGTCTAGGTTTGTTAAGTCATCTGAGAAGTCGGTGAAGTTATAACCCACACCGGCTTTAACATGGTCACCTAAGTGGCGGTAGACTGCTAATAACATGCCTGCACGGCGATCTTCGGCTTCACGAACATCCAATACACGACCTTCTATAAGAGCATCCCAATGTTTTACTACATGCCAGTCTAGGCGTAGAACCCCTAGTTGCGCGGTGCTATCAAACCAGTCACCACTACCACGACCTGCGCGTAGCTCACCTTTGCGAATGGCGTATTTAGCACCCAGCGACCAGCGTGTTGATAAATCATAGATACCATCAATTGCAAACACGTGGCTACGCTGTTCAAATTGATTTTGTGAGCCACTTGCTGTGAACTGATTTGCTGGTGATTGATCAGATAAGAATTTATATTCCAGCAACATATTAAATTTGTCATTATTCACTGGGCGGTAGGCATAGCCTAAAATCGCTTCAGCAAAGTTGGCATCTAGAAAGCTGCCTCCGTCACTGTCACTAAAGGCCAAATCAAGTGCTCCACGTACACGCCAATTTGGTGTCAGTTGATATGACAAATGGTTACGAGTGTAGACATTATTACGTACATCATTATTAATTTCATCACGGCGTAATTCTAAGCTACCGCCATATTTAATGGCATCTTGGGCGTAATCTACCGCTAATGTTGCAGCCCGTCGTTTTATCTCACCACTGCTATTTTGATTTAAACGACCGATTTCAATTCCAAGACCGATTTTCCATGATTCATCAGGTGTTAGATCTATCCCATAAGCATGCGTTAAACCATTGCCATTATCACCATGCAGGTATTGTTCTTCGCCATAGACACTCACCCAGTCTGAATAGCGCGTTCGCGCACCCGACACTAACTTACCTTGGCGGTTGCCAATTCCCGTATTGGCATTATCGGGATCAAGTGCATAATTTAAGTATGTCGTTGTGCGATCTGATAAACGATAATCTGCACCAATCAACGCACCCATGCCGCCACTGCCTGCTGATATTTCACCATTGGTACCAAGGCGATCATTGATCTGGAAACGTCCTCCCAAACCACCACGATTGTTTTTATTGCGATCTTTACTATGATTCAATGTGCCCTGAGCAAAGGCATACATACTCCAATCTGCATCGCTTGTGTAATCGGCTTGCAATGCCAAATCTGTACGATTTCCGATGTTGTTTGTGCTCACTCCACTATCATCTTTACGGTTATCCCCTCGCAAGCCTGCACTTAATGACCATATATCGCTTAGTTTATGGCGGTAATCAAGTTCGGTAACTTCCGTATCGAAGCCACCATTTTGTTGGGTAATATCGACTTTAAAATCTACATTGTCTTTTGCCGTTAGTGGCAATGTTAGGCCACCGCCAAATTGTTTAGTGTCATACGTTGTTAACTGCCCCGGCGCTGAAAAGCTCTTATCACGATTACGAGCATAGACATGACCATTACCATCCATTTCAAAGCCTAGATCATTTAATCTAAAACCACTTTCTAATTGATAGGCATTGGCAGAATCATTGTTATTTGTCGGATTAATTGCTGTCGGTGCAAAGGTAAAACCACCATCAAATGAACCATTTGATGCTACACCCGGGCCTTCTGTTCTGGCCGCTTCAAGGCGCAAATAGGTTTCTGGTGTTTTACGGAATAATACATCTAATCCACCCAAATTCTGATCTTGTTGACCTTGCTGTTGGTGTGAACCTGTGATGCCTAAACGTACGGAATCATTAATCCAATGGGTAGCCCGACCGCCGACCGCTAAATCTTTGATCTTATCTAGTGTCGCAACATATTCATAATTCACCACCAAATAGACTGGGTGACCAATATAACTGCCAGCCCGTACTAGGGCACTGTCATCGGAGGCAGAAGGCAAAGGCCGTGTTAAGGCGATACGTCCTTGGATGGCATCTTCTTGATAATCTTGCCCTGCGACTAATGTATTTACGCTTAATACAATGCCCGAATCTTTATCGCGCACTTCAACTTGCACACGTTCTGAACCCGTCACAATATCTTGGTGACCTAAATAGAATAGCGTACCACCTGTGCCTCGAAATTCTTCACGTGTTGCCAGCGAACCCGGTTCAGCGGCAAATAGATTTACATTTGTTTTATTTTCACTATCTGATGTGATTGCTTCACTGTTCCAATCCACCACTGCACCGTACAAACCACGGTTAATTTGTGCCAAGTCGGTTTCTTGTTGCACAATTTTGAAGTTACCCCACATCGCTTGTGAGCGTTCATCTTCAATCTTGGCGTAGAATTTACCTTGCGTAGGTGCATCTTCAACTAGTGTGCTGTCATCACCATAGGTTGGGTAGTACTCACTATCGCCCAGCCTCCGTAATAACGCACGCGGATCTTTATCTGAAAAAGTTGAGAAAATATCTTTTAATGGCTGTTCACGTGTATCGGCACTGGCTGTCACCGTATATTTATTTCGCCATTTACCTTTGGTATAAAAGGCTAATCGACCATCAACAAAACTATGATTATCTAAATGCTGCTTGTCTTTCGTGACTTCCTTGGCAGCACCATGACTGCGATACCGACCAGCGGTAATATCAGCAAAGCCAATATAAAACCAATCATTATTTTTAAATTCAATATCACGCCAATATAAGGCACCGTTTCCTTGCCCATCTAAAGCCGCAACTTCAATGGTATGACGACCATTTGGAATAATTTGCCTCACCACAAATTTGCCATCAGGATCAACAGGTACTTGTTGCCCCATCACCACAACATGATGGTTTGCTGGCACTGCATCACCATGCACGGTAACCGTGCCACCACTAACAGGAATTGATTGCCGTGCTAAACGTGTCTTACCATAAGCGATCATTTCACTTTGCTGATTTGTTAATTGATCATCGTCAGGCAAATCATGTGCAACAGCACGCCAGAGCGGCAGAGTCGTTGTTTCATCAAATCGCCCTTCTTTATCATAAACACGCAGTCGATATTGCATTTCTTTCGATGTATTGGCAGGCACATTCCATTGACCTGCGAGTGCATCATTCAGCACCACAACAGCTAATGGCTTGCCCGCAACAGAACGGTCATCTGCAAAAAGTCGCACTTCAGCATGATCGATCCACGCTAAATAATTGCTATATGCTTGAAATTGAATAGTTTCACCTGCCGTTGCCGTCGCCGGCCATGCACTGACATCCAGCATCGGTTTTTCACTCAAATTATCATATTGCAAACGCACATTAGTTTTAGACAATGCAACATCAGTACAACGTTGCACATCTTCACCATCTTTAGCACCGCTATCAACAGCTTGACCATCAATGCTGATCCTAAAACCACCAGCTGGTGTTGAAATGGGCACGGCTTCACCGCTACATATTAGACGACGATTCATTGTTGATGTTTCTACCGTTGTTACTTTTCCTGGCACAACATCGTCATACCAAATAGCCATTTCTACACGGCGGTTTTTTGCCAT
>CAYSGK010000211.1:0-3514 GCA_964430395.1 uncultured Methylophaga sp. | reverse complement strand
AACTACATGTGGGAATGACAACTTTGTTTTACTTCTTGATTCCCACTAACTGCATATGGGAATGACAACTTTGTTTTACTTCTTGATTCCCACTAACTACATGCGGGAATGACAACTTGGTAAGAACTGCAAATTGAAGCAACATGAGTAATATACCCGTAATCAATCAAGATGCAGATTTTTAGCACCCATACTGAATGCGCTATCTACGTTATAATAGTAAGCAATAGAGCGACTATTACATTACTATTATGCCTTGCTAGCCCAGCCATTATAGGCACCAAAAAACCGCAACTTGAATGATCACGGGTATATACCCGCTGCTCACTCATACTACTTGTTTTTTTCTACGTCCGTCATCCCCGAGATCTTTTATCGGGGATCTATATCATTCTGCTAGAGATTCCGGCTACAAACCTGCCGAAACGAAGTAACCGAAGGATCAATGACGTTCAAAATATGTGGCCGTAAGATGTCTACAAACTTACTACCGAGAAATCCGAATACCATCCCAGTTATAGTTTAATGTCACACCTATAGCATTACTATCGACCGAACGGGCCGATTGTTGAATTTGTTTACGGTAGGTGTAATTAAAATTCAGACTTAAATTCCGTTCAACTTGCCAACGTAATGAGGGTGAAATATTGATGTTTTTTCGTTTATTATTATTGTTGTCTATCGCTGAGGTTGATTGATGATAACTTCCTGCTATATTAGCGCTTAATTGTTCTGAAATATGATGTGACCAAGAAGCCGCTATTTGATCATTTTGATTAACATCGCCTGTTCCTGATGGAATTAATGCTCTTGATGCAGATAGGGTATAGCTATTAATATCGTCTGTTCTTACAGCTGAAAAATCGAGCGTGGTACCTGAACTATTGTCATTTGTTGTTATTCCGCTTGTAAGTGATTTTCTTTGACTATTTAATTTTCGTAACCCTACCGCACCAGAAATATTCCACAGCTCAGATAAAGCATAATTAAATGATGTTGATAAATTATAGTCATCATCATCTGTATTGAGAGTAAGCCCATCAGATTTATAGTTATAAACCGCTGCTGTTATACCTGCGCTCAGTCTTTCACTGATCTGACGTTGCCAGCCTGCTGAAATCGATTTTGTATCCGTATCAGATAATTGTGATGATGAAGAAACTCTTTTTGAATAAGAGCCATTGAGTGATAGTGAATCACGTTCAGTTAGCTGATAGCGATAAGATGGGCTAATAGCTCGCGTGCGATAAATAGCTTGTGTCGAGAAGTCACCTGTTTCATCCAGTGCTGTTGACCTAGAAGTGGCTTCGACATAGCTCGCAGTTAAACCATATTGACTACGCTCTGTATTATAAAAACTATTTAATCTAATAAAGGGGTTTTCAGTATCATTATTCGACGGTAGTGATGTGTAACGATCAATTTGGTAGCCGATATTTAAGCTGATATTACTGTTCTCAACTGTACGGCTTGCTTGAATCGTGGGTGTCATCGCGTAATGAAAGCTGCTTTTAGATTTTTGGCTCAGAAAGACATTATCATCGTAGACTGCTGATGGGTTTAATGTGGAAGTTAAAGACCATTCTGCTGCGTTAGAAACAGATATTGCTGTGACTAACAAGCTTATTATGATTATGAATTTTATTTTCATGAGTTTCATTGCTTATGGAATAACCAAGACATCACCACTTTTTAATATGATGTTGGTATTTAAATCACGCCCTTTTTTTATTGCGCCATAATGAACAGGAATAACCTGCTGTTTTGTGCCATTTCGGCGTAACACAATTATATTATTTTCTTCTGCATAGGGGGACAATCCACCCGCCAAACTAAGTGCTTGCATGGCATCTATTTCTTGGCTCATAACAAATGATCCTGGCGTGGTCACCTTACCCATAATGTGGACGGTGTTACCGCCAACACTGGTTACTGAAACCGTTACCACAGGATCAGATAAATATTCCTTTAGTTTTTCTTTTAAGGCTGTTTGTACTTCAGTTACGGATTTTCCTTGTGCAAGCAGTTGACCGGCTAACGGAAAGGAAATAGTGCCATCGGGAAGAATGATAACTTGTTTTTGTAAGGTATCTTCATTCCAAACTGAAATATCTAACACATCACCCGCGTTTAATAAATAACGCTCTGCTGCATTTGCAGTATTGGTTAATATAAAAAAGAAACCGATAATAAAACTAGCTTTTAATATCTTTGAAAACATAGATTTACATCTCCATCTAAAAGTTGAAGTTATGATACAGTAATTAGTACAAAAAAGGGAGCCGAGGCTCCCTTTTTCTTAAAACTAACAATATTGTTAACTCTTATAAGTTTTATTAAATTATGCCGCTAATGTAGCTTTGCGACGTAAACCAAAGAAACCTAATAGAGCTGGTGCAAACAAGAACAGTGCTGCAGGCACAGGTACTTGAGCATCTAACACATTGATATAGAATTGATTGCCAGCTAACGAGTAATCACCCGCTGAATTATTAATAAATTCAAACACTGTACCCCATAAATCAAGAGTCACTAATGCAGCCAAGCTAGTTGTACCTTGAGAGATACCATCAACTAACAATTCAAATGTTCCTGTAAAGCTAGTTCCATGATTTCCGTCAACAAATGCAACATCAGAAACAAAAACGCGTTGATCGAAGCTTAATTTCACAGCTTCATCTTGTAATGCATTATCGTCATTTGTTGGGTTACACTGGTTCGCACCATCTAGATTTTTACAAACCCCCAAGCCCGCATTACCCGCATCAAGATATGCAAATGCTGGTGTAGTTTGTCCACCAATATTCGCTGTGCCTGTTGCTGTCACTGTTATAAGACCTTCTGTTTTCATGTAAGATACATAACCGCGTTCACCTTCTGTATCGGCATAATGAGCAAAATCAAAACTTGCCGCATTTACTGATATAGAAAGCACCATTCCCACTATAAATAGCATCGCTTTTTTCATAATAATATTCCTTTTTAGAATATAAAAAAAATAAAAAAACAAGCAATGCAGCCCAGCTATCTTAAAATATCTTAAGACCTGAAGCTTTCCGCCCCTGCTTCACAACAGGTTTGGCTTTTTCACTAATTTTCAAATAAATGTTATAAATATTTATAACACCCAGTTATCATATCAACACCATGTGTCAGTATGATTACACTACCTTTTAATTACTTATCCAGTAGATGCATGACTAAGAATATAGCACTTCAAAATAAATAACTATTGTACTTTGGTACTAGATTTAGTGTGTTTTTTCTATCTTTCCATCTAAATAACATAAAAGCTATATTAATTAAGGCTTTACAGTGCCACCCCTAATTCTAGGGGTATACCTTCAGTTTCTTGTCTGTATACGGTTGAAGCTGCTTTTTAGTGCTTACTTCATTCGTGTGGGTTTCTAGATAGATTTCGGCTACAAACCTGCTGGGATGACGATTTATTTAGACTTCTTTTCGGCAAGGCAAATGACGGTTTATTTAATAGGCATTTTTGTGGGTAAAACCT
>CAYSGK010000210.1:0-3560 GCA_964430395.1 uncultured Methylophaga sp. | reverse complement strand
CACGTTTTTGTTTAGTTTTAAGATGGTTAAAACGGATTTTGTATAAGGTTGATGCTCCGCGAGACGACGGATTACGTACCTCTATATTCTTGACAACATGTGGTTCGCCATTAACTTCGACCACCATTCCGCGTTTTAAATCACTGGCTTTAGGCATTATCTTTCTCTAGGTAAATGAATTGAATAAGTGCTTATTATACGTGACTAAGAATATTTTTGATTGTATTGCAGTAATTGTCAGGTTAAACTTAAGTCTAGTCTGACTAGTTATTGGAAGGAGCATGAAAAATAATAAATGGCAATTACAAGATGCTAAGAGTAAGTTTAGTAAATTAGTTGATAAAGCAATGTTACATCATCCGCAAATTGTTACAAAACGAGGGCATGAAGCCGTTGTTGTTTTGTCTTTTGAGGACTATAAAAAACTGACAAAACCAGATTCTGATATAGTTAGTTTTTTTAGAAGTTCTCCCTTGTTTGATACGGATCTAGAATTAACTAGAAATAAGGATATGCCGCGCGAGATGGATTTGTGAAATATCTGTTAGATACTTGCGTTATCTCTGAAATTATAAAGTCAGCACCGAATGAAAGAGTAATTACATGGCTACAAAGTATTGATGAAAATAATTTGTATATTAGTGTATTGACGTTTGGTGAAATTGAAAAAGGCATTGAAAAATTAGCTGATGGTTCAAAGAAACAAACATTAAGATCATGGCTTGAAGATGATTTAAAACATCGATTTGAAAATCGGATTATCCAGATTGATTTAGATGTCGCTCTTAAATGGGGACAAATACAGGCAATGGCTGAGAAAGTGGGAAAATCTCTCCCAGCCATTGACGGACTAATTGCCGTTTCTGCACTGGTTAATAATTGTACTGTGGCAACGAGAAATGATTCAGATATGACTCAAAGTACTGCAGAAGTATTTAATCCGTGGGTAAAATAAACCAGAGGCATTGGAAAAAGATGATTGAATTAGGAAAATTAAACACATTAACGGTGCTAAAAAAACTAGATTTTGGCATCTATCTTGATGGTGGTGATGGCGAAGAAATTCTATTACCTCGTCGCTATGTGCCTGAAGGCTGTTCGGTAGGAGATGAACTCGAGGTTTTTGTTTATTTAGATTCAGAAGATCTGCTGATAGCGACGACCGAAACACCAAAGGCAGAAGTCGGCGAGTGTGCTTATCTTAAAGTGGTTGAAGTTAATCGTATTGGTGCTTTTCTTGATTGGGGATTGCCAAAAGATTTGTTGGTACCGTTTGGTGAGCAACAAAAACCTATGCAGGTGGGACAATCTTACGTCGTTTATCTATATGTTGATCCTGCATCAGAACGTATCGCTGCCAGCACCAAACTAGATAAGTTTTTAGCTGATGCCTCACCTTATTATAAGGTACAACAACAAGTTGATTTATTGATCTGTGGCCGTACGGACTTAGGTTATCGTACGGTGATAGATGGAAGTGTGATTGGCCTTCTTTTTAAAAGTGATGTATTAAGTCCCATAAACATTGGTCAGAAAATCAAAGGCTATATTAAACATATTCGAGCAGATAAAAAGCTTGATTTGTGTTTGCAATTGGTCAACCGTGAAGCACTAGATGAGTTATCAGAAAAGATCATGGCTTTTATTAAAGCGGAAGGTGGCGAAACAACGCTCACAGAAAAAAGCCCGCCCGATATTATTGCCAAACAATTTGGTGTGAGTAAGTCCAGCTATAAAAAGGCTCTAGGAAAGCTTTATAAAAAACGGTTGATTTTAATTGAAAAAATCAAAATTAGTTTGGTTGAAAAATAATGGCAAATATCAATTGGTATCCCGGTCATATGAATAAGGCCAGTAAGGAGATGCGTAAGATTATTCCTACGGTTGATCTTATTATAGAAATCTTGGATGCGCGTATTCCTTTTAGCAGTGAAAACCCGATGTTAGCCGATATTCGAGGTGATAAAGCCTGTATAAAGGTATTAAGCAAAAGCGACCTAGCCGATCCTGCTATCACTCAGCAATGGCAAGAGTACTTAGAACAGCAAAAAGGGGTCAAAACAATCGCGTTGACCACGCAAGAACCCGAACGAATGCGTGATTTGTTAAACCTTTGTCATAAAATGTTACCTGAAAAATCAAAAGCGGATCGTAATATTAATGCCATGATAATGGGGATCCCGAATGTGGGGAAATCTACCCTAATCAATAATCTAGCAGGACGAATGATAGCTAAAACAGGTAATGAACCGGCAGTGACTAAAAATCAACAGCGGATCAAACTTGATCAAGGTATTACTTTATTAGATACCCCAGGCATATTGTGGCCTAAATTAGAAAACAAACATGGTGGTTATCGTTTAGCAATTACCGGTGCCATTAAAGAAACAGCAGTGAGCAATGATGATATTGGCATGTATGCCGTGGGCTACTTTCGACAACATTACCCTGAGCTATTAAAAGCACGTTATCACTTAGATGAATTACCGGAAGAGGAAGTGGCGATATTGGAAGCAATAGGGGCTAAACGTGGCTGTTTACGTGCTGGCGGCTTAGTCGATTTAGAACGCGTAGCAAAAATAGTATTAACAGAATTTCGTGATATTATGATCGGACGCATTACCTTAGAAACACCAGAAATGATGGAGGCTGAATTAATTGAAATGGCTGAAATCAGGGCTAAAAGCCAAACCAAAAAAATTACACGAAATAAGGGGCGTCACAATCCTCTTTGATAATAAATTAAATGTAGAAGAATAAATAAATGATTATAGATCTTAAGATTGAGGATTTAACACGGACATTTGATTATAACTATGTAACAAGAGGCATTAGCTATGCCAATCAGGGCAGGGTTATATCCTCACATGTACTTGATGATGAAGCTAAAATTGTTGCTAAGGTGCAAGGTAGTGGTCAGCACCAATATCATTGTGTTGTTTTTGTGAGTCATGCAGCGAGCGCTATTTCAGGAGAGTGCAGTTGTCCTATAGGATATAATTGTAAGCATATCGTGGCAGTCATTGTTGATCATTGTAAGCATCAATATGATACACAGTCTAATATTGCTTATCAATCCTCATCTTACACCCCTCGATCAGAAAATAGTATCGCAGTTGATAGTTGGTTAAGAACAGTTGATTTAGCAACAAACCCAAAACGATTAAATAAAAATCCTCAAGATGAGCTACATTTTATTATTGAGATTAGAACAGATCTTAGTAATGGACGTTATGTAAATGTTGAGACAATTAAAACAAAAAAATTAAAAAATGGCTCATGGGGGAAAGGTACAAGAATAACGGCAGGGTCAAATTCACAAGCGGCATTTTTAACGCGTGATGATATTGCTTTGTTGCGTTTAATTGAAGCAGTGGATCACAATCCTTACGGGGAGGGGTATGAGCTATCAGGAGCATCATTACCGTATGTGATCGAGACCATTATTAAAACAGGACGTAGCCATTGGCAGGATTTAAATTCTCCAGAAATTAAACTAGGAGAAACAGTTAACGGCCAGTTAGATTGGCAGGTGGAGGGAGAGTTCGCTCAAGTAATGA
>CAYSGK010000209.1:0-3606 GCA_964430395.1 uncultured Methylophaga sp. | reverse complement strand
ATGACACGACAACAACTTATTGATTTAGCAGATAAGGAAAATGTTAAATTAATAGGTCCTGTTGACGCATTTCGCGGGGCCGTATGGCATGCACGAATTGCGGCTTTTTCTGGTTTTTCAGATTATTATTGTGACATTAAGGGCGTTGCTAATGTTATTGTCTCAATTCAAGATATTGATTGAATGGTAACGGGTATATTTAGCCGCCGCCTGCATAGTTAATCATTACACCTGCAGCTACTGCAGATCCAATTACGCCAGCTACATTAGGCCCCATTGCATGCATTAATAAGAAGTTATGAGGATCGGACTCTAGCCCCAGCTTGTTTGATACCCGTGCAGCCATTGGTACCGCTGAGACACCAGCAGAACCAATTAAAGGATTGATGGGAGCACCGCCAAATTTATTCATAACTTTTGCCATAATGACACCTGAGGCAGTACCAATAGAAAAAGCAATGACACCCAATACTAAAATAGCCAAGGTAGTGACATCCAGAAACTGTTCTGCACTTAATTGTGAACCAACGGTTAAGCCCAAGAAAATAGTGACTGTGTTAATCAAAGAATTTTGGGCAGTATTACTGAGGCGATCGACCACAGCGCATTCTTTCATTAAGTTACCAAAACAAAACATACCTAATAGTGGGGCAGCATCGGGAAGTAGAAATGCAACGAGCAAAAGCAAGACCAGTGGGAAAATAATTTTTTCTCGGTGTGAAACTTCGCGTTGTTGAGTCATTTTTATTTTACGCTCAGCTTCTGTGGTCAACACACGCATAATAGGTGGTTGAATAATGGGCACCATCGCCATATAGGAATAGGATGCAACAGCAATAGCGCCTAGCAATTCAGGGGCTAATTTACTGGCAACATAGATCGAAGTGGGACCATCTGCACCACCTATTATTCCAATAGCTGCTGCATCAGCAAGGCTAAAATCCATAATACCGAAATGTGTTAACAGGATCGCACCCATAAGCGTAGCAAAAATACCAAATTGGGCTGCGGCACCTAAAAATAAGGTTTTTGGATTCGCTAACAAGGGGCCAAAATCAGTTAATGCTCCTACACCCATAAAAATAATAAGAGGAAAGGCCTCAAAAGATTGTATTCCTACTACATAAAAGGCATGTAGAATACCTGTTGATTCAGCAAGTCCGGCACCAGGAATATTAGTTAACACACCGCCAAAACCGATAGGAACCAGTAATAAAGGTTCAAAGTTTTTGTTGATGGCAAGATAGAGCAAGAGCATGCCGATCAAAATCATAAAGCCTTGCCCAGCTGTTATTTGATAGATGCCCGTGTTATGCCATAAATGTAATAATTGTTCCATTGTTTAAGACTCTTTATGCAATTGATAGTAGAAGATCGCCAACTTTTACGGCATCTCCAGGTTTGACTGAAACGGATGCAATGGTGCCTGATTTTTCTGCAACAATCTGTGTTTCCATTTTCATCGCTTCCAGAATCACAAGTACATCGCCTTCTTGTACTTGTTGACCTGTAGCTACTTCTACTTTCCAGATACTGCCGGCAAGTGGCGCCGTCACTGGTTCGCCTGATGTCGGAGGCGAAGAAGGCATCGAAGCCGCGGGTGCTGATGTGCTGATATTACTGATATCACCACCTTCATTCACCTGAACAATATAACTCTGGCCATTAACCGCAATGGTATATACTTCTTCATCACTTGGTGCTCGCGTGGCTGCTTCAGCTGCTTCTATTGTTGGAATAGCTTCAAAAGCATCAGGATTAGTGCGGTTTTCTAAGAATTTAAGGCCAACTTGGGTGAATAGGGCGTAGGTTAAAACATCATCAATTTCACGTTCACCTTCTTCCAGTTGGATATTACCCGTATCCGCAAGTTCACGTAGTTCTGCCGTCAGTTTATTCATCTCAGGTTCAATTAAATCTGCAGGGCGGCATGTAATAGCTTGAGCATCTTCTAGAACTGTTTTTTGTAATTCTGTATTAAAGGGGGCAGGCGCTGCACCATACTCGCCTTTTAACACACCAGCCGTTTCTGCAGTAACTGACTTATAACGTTCACCGGTCAGCACATTTAACACAGCTTGTGTTCCTACGATTTGTGATGTAGGAGTAACTAAAGGGATAAAACCTAAATCTTCACGCACACGAGGAATTTCATCTAATACTTCAGCAAAACGATCACTTGCACCTTGTTCACGAAGTTGGCTTTCCATATTGGTAAGCATACCCCCAGGAACTTGAGCGCTGAGAATGCGAGCATCCACCCCTTTTAGTGAACCTTCCCAAGGTGCATATTTTTTTCTGACTTCACGGAAGTAGTCTGCTACTTCTGCTAATAACTCAATATTTAAGCCTGTAGCGTGATCTGAATTTTCAAAAATTGATGTGATGGTTTCAGTAGCGGAATGTCCATATGTCATCGACATAGTAGAAATAGCAGTATCAACTCTATCAATACCTGCTTCGACTGCTTTTAAAATTGATGCTGTCGACAAGCCGGTAGTAGCATGGGCATGTAGTTGAATGGGAATATCAATAGCTTTTTTTAATGCCTTAACCAGCTCATAGGCATCATATGGTTTGAGTAATGCCGCCATATCTTTAATGCATAAAGAGTTGGCACCCATATCTTCAATACGCTTAGCCAAATCAACCCATGTATTTAAGTTATGAACTGGGCTTAATGTATATGAGATCGTACCTTGGGCATGACGCTCATTTTCCCGTACGGCTTTAATAGCTGTTTCTAGATTACGCGGATCGTTCATGGCATCAAACACACGAAATACATCCACACCATTAATCGCGGCCCGCTCAACAAATGTACGGACAACATCATCTGCATAATGACGGTAGCCTAATAAGTTTTGGCCACGTAATAACATCTGTTGGCGCGTATTAGGCATTGCTTCTTTTAAAGTGCGAATACGATGCCAAGGATCTTCGCCTAAATAGCGAATACATGAGTCAAAGGTTGCGCCGCCCCATGTTTCAACTGACCAATAACCAATCTGATCAAGTTTATCGGCGATAGGGAGCATGTCAGCCAACCGTAAACGCGTTGCGAATAATGATTGGTGCGCATCACGTAATACTACGTCAGTGATGCCTAGTGCTTGTTTTGATGTAGCCATATTAAAAAGTTCTTCTCATTATTTATTACGCGAACGAAATTTGTGTATTGCTGTCGTTATTACTGACACAATAGCCGTGTTCTCATCTTTCTCATTTGTCACCTGTTCAATCAGTGGACCATGTCGAGGAATGAATGTAAATGGAGCCGAGACACCTGAATCAGGGATAACTCCTGCAGTTTTCTCATATTTAGTGATTATTTTTGACATTAGCGCTGTTACAAATACTAATATTGTCAAAAAAACAAACACAAAGCCCATGCCAAACAGCATCAGGGTTAAACCTTCATTTAATAAGTTCGTTTCTTCCACTTGCTGGATCCTTTACTAAATTAACTCACTACAAAATAATCCGTTATTGTATCATTATTAGTGCACTTTGATTTGCCGTCCCTAATAACTTTTATTATTTAGAACAACACAACATATACCCGTGACCATTCAATCTGCAGAATTCAGCAAGAGAAGAAGCCAT
>CAYSGK010000208.1:0-3620 GCA_964430395.1 uncultured Methylophaga sp. | reverse complement strand
GGGACGCTACCCTTTAATCCGCTCGGTGTTTAAGAATACAAAAAATCAAGTTGGCTGATCTCTTGATCGACTTGATCACGTTTTACGAAGACAGTCTCTAAAAATAAACGTAAAATAGCTGGTGTTATCGATGAGAGGAACCCCGCATGTCACACATAGTTATCTGTGCACTCTATAAATTTGTCACATTAGAAGACTATCAAGAAATAAAGCCGCCATTACTCGACTTTATGCTTCAACAAGATATTCGTGGCACGTTATTATTGGCAAAAGAAGGTATTAATGGCACTGTTGCAGGCTCTCGCACAGATATTGATCGTTTATTGACCTATTTACAAAATGATTCAAGATTTGAAGGGATCAGTTACAAAGAATCATTCACCGAAGAAATGCCTTTTTTACGCACCCGCGTTAAATTGAAAAAAGAAATCGTCACCATGGGTGTCGATGGTATCGACCCCAAACAAATCGTCGGCACTTACGTTAAACCTAATGATTGGAATGAGCTAATTAGCGATCCTGAAGTGTTGCTAATCGATACCCGAAATGATTATGAAGTGCAGGTTGGCACCTTTAAAGATGCTATTAATCCCGTTACTGATAGTTTCAGAGAGTTTCCAGATTATGTGAAACAACACTTTGATCCTGCAAAACATAAAAAAATCGCCATGTACTGCACTGGTGGCATTCGCTGCGAAAAATCGACCGCCTATATGAAAGAGCAAGGCTTTGAAGAAGTCTATCATCTCGAAGGTGGCATTCTAAAATACCTAGAAGAAGTTCCTGAAGAAGAAACCTTATGGCAAGGCGAATGTTTCGTATTTGATGAACGCGTTACCGTTGATCACCAATTAGAAAAAGGTAACTATGACCAATGTAATGCTTGTCGTATGCCGATAACTAAACAAGATCAGCAATCTGAACATTATATTCATGGGGTCAGTTGCCCTCACTGTTTTGACAAAACAACTGTCGAACAAAAAGCACGGTTCGCTGAGCGTGAAAAACAGATGAAGCTGGCTGAGCAACGCGGTGAGGCTCATATTGGTGCTGAATCAGCCAAAACTATTGCTGCTCATCGCGCTGAAAAGCAACAACTGAAAGAAAATCAACGACAACTATCGCTACAAAAGCAACATAGATAAGATGAAACTACTCTCTATTTTCTTTTGGCTTTTGATTTGTTTTCAAGTCATTGCTAGCGAAAATAAAGAGGCGGCAATCGCCACAGCTCATCCCCTAGCCACGCAGGCAGGGTTTGAGATACTGAATCAAGGCGGTAATGCATTTGATGCAGCGATTGCAGTGAGTGCGGCATTAGCCGTTGTTGAGCCTTCTGGCTCTGGTTTGGGTGGTGGTGGTTTTTGGTTATTACACCGAGCTAGTGATGGCTTTCAAACAATGATTGATGGCCGTGAAACAGCGCCTAATGCGGCACATAAAGACATGTATCTCGATAAAAAGGGAAAAGTTGATCCTAACTTGTCCCTTAATGGACCGTTAGCATCAGGTATACCCGGCGTCCCCGCTGCACTCGATCATCTCAGTCAAAAATATGGTCAACTTTCCTTAGCTCAAACCCTTGCGCCTGCTATTCGTTACGCTAAACAAGGTTTTGAAGTTTCCAGTCATTATCAAAAGCTAGTAGGCTTTAGACTTGAAGCACTCAATGCTTCAGAGCAAGCCAAAACAATCTTCTTACGCAATGGTCAAGTACCAGAATTTGGCACAGCGATCATTCAAACCGACTTAGCCCATACACTTGAACAACTGGCTCAACATGGTCGCGCTGGTTTTTATCAAGGAGAAATTGCTCAAAACTTAGTTGATGGTGTACAACAAGCCGGTGGCATTTGGACATTACAAGACTTAAAGAGTTACACAATAAAAGAACGCCGCCCCATAATCAGTACATATAAAGCTTATAAAATCACCTCGGCGGCACTGCCGTCATCCGGTGGGATTGTGCTTACATCTATACTTAACCAATTGGAACAGTTACCACTTGATAAAGCAGATAGTATTCAACAAAAACATCTTATTGTTGAAGCAATGCGCCGCGCCTATTTCGATCGCAGTCGCTATCTGGGCGATAGTGATTTTATTAGCGTTCCCATTTCACGCCTCACCTCCAAATCTTATGCTAAAGACTTAGTATCTAGTATTGATCTAAATTCTGCCACCAATAATCATGAGCTCTCAGCCATTGATGCAACAGAAGGCGAAGATACAACCCATTTCTCAATCATCGATAAAGATGGCAATCGAGTTGCAGCCACATTAAGTATTAACTACCCTTTTGGTTCAGGCTTTGTGGCAAAAGGCACTGGCGTATTACTCAATGATGAAATGGATGATTTTTCAGCTCAAGTCGGTGCAGCAAATGCCTATGGCTTAACCGGTAATCATGCAAATGCAATCGCAGCCAATAAACGCCCTTTATCTAGTATGACACCTACTTTTATTGAAAATGAAAACAGCTTAATGATTATAGGAACACCTGGCGGTAGCCGAATTATTACTATGGTATTGCTCGGTATCTTAGATTTTATCGATGGTAAAGATGCTAAAACCATTGTTTCAAACCCACGTTATCATCATCAATATTTACCCAACAAAGTTCAAATTGAATCTACCGGCTTCGATACACAAGAAGTAGAACAATTAAAGCAATATGGTCACGAGATTAAAATACTCAACCGGCAATATGGCAATATGCAAGTAATTATTAAAACAGCAGATAAACTAACCGCCGCCAGTGATCCCCGTGGTGAAGGCTTGAGCCTAGTTCAGTAAAAATGTACCTAATTGACAGTCATTGCCACCTTGATTTCAAACAATTTGATTTAGATCGTGAAAATATACTTACTCGCTGTCAGCAATTAGGTATTAATGACATTGTGATCCCAGGCGTGACTGCCAATAGTTGGGACAACTTATTAGCCGTTTGTCAGCAATTCACTATGCTTCATCCCGCGCTGGGATTACATCCTATGTTTATGAATGAGCATCAGCCCGAGCATCTTAATCAATTGACAGCGCAAATTTCAAATCATCACATTATTGCCATCGGTGAAATTGGTCTTGATTTTTATATTGCCGATCATGATAAGGATTCACAAATACATTTATTTACAGAACAATTAAAAATTGCCCAACAATCGAAACTGCCTGTTTTGCTACACGTTAGAAAAGCGCATGACCAAACAATTACTTTATTAAAAAAATACCCTGTATCTGGCGGTATTATTCATGCTTTTAGCGGTAGCCTACAACAAGCAAGACAATATCAAGAACTCGATTTTTTATTAGGAATTGGTGGTGCGATAACTCACCCAAAAGCAACACGATTAAGGGCAATGGTCAGTCAACTATCTTTATCAAGTATCGCACTCGAAACTGATGCGCCCGATATGCCATTATATTTGATGAAACAACAACACAACACGCCCGAGAATATTGCTGTAATCTTAGATGTATTAACAACGCTACGATCTGAAAGCAACGATGAAATTGCCTTAGCCACATCGACAAATTGCCGGCGCGTTTTAAAACTTATCAATAAATAATTAACCTGAACGCTGGATAAGCACAGGCATCCAACACATCTATTTTAGCGG
>CAYSGK010000207.1:0-3650 GCA_964430395.1 uncultured Methylophaga sp. | reverse complement strand
AAATTGATCGTGGAAACTTGGTGAGTTTCCCCGGTGATTACGCCAATTTCTTAGTACGTCGAGAAGCATTGTTAGATGAAGAGGCACAACAAAATGCCTTGTTTGATAAAAAACTAGCACAAGAAGAAGTATGGATAAGACAAGGAATCAAAGCACGTAGAACTCGCAACGAAGGTCGCGTTCGTGCATTAGAGCAATTGCGCCGTGAACGGGGTGCAAGACGTGAGGTTCAAGGTAAGGCCAAGATGCAACTGCAAGATGCTGATCGCAGTGGTAAGTTGGTGGTTGAAGCCGAGGGTGTAGGCCAAAGCTATGATGGACGCGTATTGTTTAAGGATTTTAATACCGTTATTCAACGTGGTGATAAGATTGGTCTGATTGGTCCTAATGGTTGCGGTAAAACAACTTTGTTATCTATTTTATTAGGTCGAAATAAGCCGGAATTTGGCTCAGTAAAACTCGGCACTAAAATTGAAATTGCCTATTTTGATCAGTTACGCAGTGAAATAGATGAAGAAGTGAGCGTGGTGGATAATGTGGGTCAGGGTAAAGATTATGTCACTATCAACGGTGCAGACAAGCATGTAATGGGCTATTTACAAGATTTCTTGTTTACACCAGAACGTGCTCGCACACCGATAAAATCATTGTCAGGTGGTGAACGTAATCGCCTGTTGCTGGCAAAACTATTTACCCAACCAGCTAATTTATTGGTGATGGATGAACCGACTAATGATCTTGATGCTGAAACCTTAGATTTGTTAGAAGACTTATTAATGAATTATAAAGGCACATTATTATTGGTGAGTCATGATCGTTCATTTCTAAATAATGTGGCGACTAGCACTATTGTATTTGATGATGATGGTGAGGTGCGTGAATATGTGGGGGGCTATGATGATTGGTTGCATCAGCGGGCACACGATAAGCGTGCATCGACACCCATTAAAGAGAAAGCTAAGCCAATTGCTAAAAAGGTAAGCAAAAAATCATCACTGACCTACCAAGAACAACTTGATTTAGATAGACTACCGAAAGAAATTGAACAACTTGAATTACAACAATCAGGATTACATAAAATAATAAGTGAGCCCGAGTTTTATAAACAAGTGGCAGACAAGCAAGCGAAAACGCAGGATCAATTAACGCAACTTACATCTGAACTGGAGATAATGTATGAGCGCTGGGATATATTGGAAGCAAAGAGGGAAAGTTAATGACAAAAGTTGACCCAAGAATCATTTTTGACCTTCAAAATGATGAGGGTGATATTCGGGTGTGGCATCAATATGATCGACGTTGGCTAGAATTTAATGATGGCCTAATTCAATCTGAAATCATTTTGAATCGCCCGGAAATTTTACCTTCAGTGCTTAATCGAGCGATGCTGGCAGGGATGATGTTTGTTCAACAGCCAAAACGGGTACTGCTAGTGGGTGTGGGTGGTGGAGCAACGGCACGTTATTTTGCTGGCTGTTTCCCTGAAGTGAAAGGCGAGGCGGTGGAAATATCTGAAACCGTTAGCCAGATTGCGCAAGATTTTTTTGAATTTCCAATTAGTGAAAAATGGCAACTTATCACTGAAAACATTGTTGATTATGTGCAATATAGCAAGCACAAATATGACTTGATAGTGGTGGATATTGCTGTAGAGCAGAAAACACCTCAGTGGATTGTAGATCAAGATTTTTTACAACAATGCCGTGCCATGCTCACTGACAATGGTCAATTATCACTCAACTTGTTAGTCGATAATGAAGAGGATTTTAAACGCTGCTTAGCTGTTATTAGGAATGTGTTTGATCGCCAAACAGTTTGTTTATCTTTAGCTGAACACCGTAATACAGTTGTTTTTGCATTTAATAATAAACCGCAAATTTTGCCAACAGAATTAGATAAACATATACCTCTTCTTGAATCATTATGGGGATTAGAGTTTGGTGAGTTTTACCAACAAATGTTAAAAGATAATCCTGCCGATAGTGGTGTTTTTTAATTTTTACACGTCATTTAGCATACAGTTACGTCACTCTGGCTAAAAACATGCCGGAGTGACGTAGAGCTGAAAATGGGGCGCTAAGAAATATGTTCTCACGTTAATGTTAGAATAAAGCAACGCCATCGTTAGGATCATCAAATGGAAGCAATTACCAATCTAATAAAATCACTCAACAGCATTGTCTGGGGTCCTGTAATGTTGGTGCTGATTTTAGGCACAGGTCTTGTTTTAATGATTGGTTTGAAGGGCATGCCGCTTGCCAAGCTTAGCTATGGTTTCAAAATGTTATGGCGGGGTCGCGAAGCTGATAAAGGCGAAGGCGATATTTCACCTTTTAACGCCTTGATGACATCATTAGCGGCGACAATAGGCACAGGGAATATTGCCGGTGTAGCAACCGCCATATTCTTAGGCGGCCCCGGTGCTTTGTTTTGGATGTGGATGACCGCATTAGTCGGTATGGCGACTAAATATGCTGAAGCCGTGTTAGCTGTGCATTATCGTGAAACCGATGAAAATGGCAATAAAATCGGTGGTCCCATGTATTACATAAAGAATGGTTTAGGAAAACGCTATACATGGCTAGCGACAAGCTTTGCTATATTTGGAGCTTTAGCAGGTTTTGGCATTGGCAATACCATTCAGGCTAATTCAGTTGCCGATGTTTTGTCATCAAATTTAGGCATCAATCCTTGGGTGACAGGCATTGTTATGGCGGTGTTAGTCGGATTAGTATTATTAGGTGGTATCAGACGTATTGCTGAAGTAGCTGGTAAATTAGTACCATTTATGGCGATCAGTTATGTCCTGGCAGGCATTGTTATTTTAGCGATGAATGCCTCACAAATCCCCGCGGCTTTTGATCTTATTTTCACCTATGCATTTACCCCTATTGCAGCTACAGGCGGTTTTGCCGGCGCAGCAGTATGGGCGGCTATTCGCTTTGGTGTAGCGCGAGGTATTTTTTCAAATGAAGCTGGCTTGGGTAGTGCGCCTATTGCACACGCAGCCGCAAAAACTGATGATCCGGTCAGGCAGGGTACGGTTGCGATGTTGGGAACGTTTATCGATACCATTATTGTATGTTCAATTACGGGTTTGGTTATTATCGTTTCAGGTGCATGGGCAAGTGGTGAAACGGGAGCAAGTTTGTCCTCGCTTGCCTTTGAATCGGTGTTACCCGGAGTAGGAGGTAGTATTGTAGCAACAGGTTTGTGTGTATTTGCCTTTACAACTATTCTTGGTTGGAGCATTTATGGTGAAAAATGTGTTGAGTATCTGTTTGGCGTGAAATCAATTATGCCATTCCGGATCTTGTGGGTTATTGCTGTACCTATTGGCGCAACAGCTAAACTATCGTTTATTTGGCTGGTTGCGGATACTTTAAATGCCTTGATGGCATTACCAAATTTAATCGCTTTATTGTTACTCAGCCCAGTGGTATTTAAGTTAACATACAGTTATTTTCGAACAATAGAAGAGTCTTGGGTATAGGTGGGGTTGTATGGCTGACTATTGTTGTATTTATTGTTAGTAAGCTTGTAATATTAGTAATTACTAATTTACAATAATTAAAGCTAAGCTTAATTAATCTTGATTAAGTAGAAAAGGATATAAAATATGATAGCAGAACAACTTGTTGACATCTCGC
>CAYSGK010000206.1:1732-3677 GCA_964430395.1 uncultured Methylophaga sp. | reverse complement strand
TGCTTGCTAATATATCGGACGCAGGATAGAAATAATGAAAAAAATAACTACGTGGCGAAGAATTGCGATAGCGATCCTCTTAATATCATTTATTGTCGCATGCGGTCAAAAAGGCGATCTTTATTTGCCAGAAGGAACGGCATTGATAAATTGGGTAGGCCAGCAGTAGATGGATTATTTTCAATATAAAGAGAATGCATTATATGCCGAAGATGTAGCAGTGTCAGCTATTTCACGGCAATATGGCACGCCCGCATATATTTATTCTCGTGCGACTTTAGAACGTCATTGGCATGCCTTTGACAATGCTTTTGAAGGAATGGCGCATTGCGTATGCTATGCAGTAAAAGCAAATTCCAACCTAGCGGTATTGAATATTTTTGCAAGGCTAGGGTCTGGATTTGATATTGTATCTGCGGGTGAATTAGCGCGCGTTATAGCCGCTGGCGGCAAAGCTGACAGGATTGTTTTTTCAGGTGTAGGCAAAACAATAGCGGAAATTAATTATGCATTAGCGCAGGGCGTACGCTGTTTTAATGTCGAATCAATTGCTGAACTAGAGCAAATTAATGATATTGCTGGCGAACGGGGAGTCCGCGCGCCAATCTCTATAAGGGTTAACCCTGATGTTGATGCGCAAACGCATCCTTATATTTCTACGGGCTTAAAAGAGAATAAATTTGGTATTGCGATTGAACATGCTGAAGCGGTATATCAAAAAGCAGCACAATTAGCGCATTTAAATGTCGTAGGCATTGATTGCCACATTGGATCACAGTTAACGACGGTCACACCATTTGTTGATGCGCTAAAACGTGTACTGGTATTAATAGATAAATTAGCGGAACAAGGAATCAAACTGACACACTTGGATGTGGGCGGCGGTTTAGGTATTACGTATCAAGATGAAGCACCACCAAGTCCAACAGAATATGCAGAGGCATTACGTAAATTATTAGTGGGTCGTGATTTAGAAATTCTATTGGAGCCAGGTCGCGCCATTGCAGGAAATGCAGGCATTTTAGTGACAAAAGTAGAATATATAAAACCGACAGACGACAAACAATTTGCCATTGTTGACGCGGCAATGAATGATTTATTACGTCCTGCTTTATATCAATCATGGCAAATGATTCAGCCGGTAATAGAGGATGAAAAAATCGAATCTACTCTCTATGATATTGTAGGTCCTATTTGTGAAACGGGTGATTTTTTAGGAAAAGATCGCTTGTTAGCGATTAAGCAGGGTGATCTGTTGGCCATTCGCAGTGCGGGTGCATATGGTTTCACCATGAGCTCAAATTACAATTCACGCCCACGGGTTGCGGAAATTATGGTGGATGGTGATCAAATGCATGTGATACGGGAAAGAGAATCAATCGAATCACTGTACGCTGGCGAGCGAGTATTACCAGAATAATGTTGAAATTTAGCAAAATGCACGGTTTGGGCAATGATTTTATTGTTATTAATGCGATTAATCAGCATGTTGATTTAACAGCGAGCCAAATCCAATTTTTAGCGGATCGCCATTTTGGTATTGGTTGCGATCAATTATTATTAGTAGAAAAATCAATGCATAAAGGTGCAGATTTTAAATATCGCATTTTTAATGCAGATGGTGGCGAAGTCGCACAATGCGGTAATGGTGCCCGCTGTTTTGCGCAGTTTGTTTTCGATAAAGGCTTAACAGCTAAGACTACAATTGCCGTGGAAACGAAGTCGGGCATTATTTATCCTAGCTTGCAACAACAGGGTGATATTCGCGTTGATATGGGCAGGCCACATTTTAATCCGACTGATATCCCTTTTATTACCGAGAAGCAAGCATTAAGTTATCGTTTAGATTTGCCAAATAATGAGCTCGTAGAAATAAGTGCTGTTTCAATGGGCAATCCTCATGCTGTGCTGATTGTTGATAATATCGACAAGGCCGATGTGGCAA
>CAYSGK010000206.1:0-1632 GCA_964430395.1 uncultured Methylophaga sp. | reverse complement strand
GTATTTGACGGAGAAATTGCGTGGGCGATGATAAACAATCAATAACAGTGCAACAGGTGAAGGATTATTTGGCTGAACATACCGATTTTTTTCTGCATCAGCCAGAGGTAATGGATCTATTGCAATTAGGCCAATCGCCCGAAGGAACAATTTCATTGGCGCAACGGCAGTTAGATCGCTTACAGATAAAAAATCAGCAGTTGCATGAGCAATTAAATATGCTTATTGAAAATGCCCGCCAAAACACGGCATTACAGACGCGAATTCATCAGCTCTGTTTACGCTTAATGGATGCACCATCATTTGGTGCTTTATTACCGATGTTGATGACAGAACTGAAGCAAGAGTTTGATGCTGATGAAGTGGCATTAAGGTGGTTTTATGCGGGTAGCACGCCACCAGCTTTGCCCGAAATAGATGAAAATATTGTGCAACAGCATGCTGATGCTGAAGATTTACGTATATTTGATAAGTTATTATCAAAACAAGATCCGGTGTGTGGCCGCCTTACTCAGGCTCAAAATGAATTATTATTTCCCCAAAAAGCTGATAAGGTGCAGTCTGTTGCCTGCTTGCCATTAGGTCATGAACCCTGTGCGGGCATATTAGCCATTGCTAGTTATACTGAAGATCGCTTTCATGCAGATATGGCAACAGATTATTTGAGTTTCTTAGGTGAAGTCACGATGCGCTTATTGCGCCCTTATGGATAATGACAGAGCACAAGTATCAGCAGGATGTCACCTCATTCTTGCAGTATTTAGTGCAAGAAAAACGCATGTCACCGCATACCGTGACAAATTATCAGCGAGATCTAAAACGATTATTAGCTTTTTGTGAACAGCATGATTTAGTGTCGTGGACAACGTTGAAAAGCAGTCATATCCGGCAATTTATAGCGGAGCTTCATCAAAATGGTTTATCAGGAAAAACAATTCAACGTTCATTGTCAGCTATACGGAGCTTGTATCGTTATTTAATTCGAGAAGGGTTAGCTGATTTAAACCCTGCTCAAGCAGTACAAGCACCCAAATCCCAAAAACGTTTGCCTGCAACATTAGATATTGATCAGGTGAATGGTTTATTAGATATCTCAACGATAGATAGCGTAATTGCTTGTCGTGATCACGCTATTATGGAGTTGTTTTATTCATCTGGTTTACGTTTAGCCGAGTTGGCAGATTTGGATATTAGAGATGTTGATTTTGGCGATCAGCTTGTCTATGTCACTGGCAAGGGCAATAAAAGCCGTGTGATACCCGTTGGTAAACAAGCTATTTTGGCATTAAAAGATTGGTTAGAAAAAAGAATGCAGTGGGCATCTTTTGAACAAAAAGCACTATTTGTTGGCAAACAGGATCGGCGATTAGGTGTGCGTTCTATCCAACAGCGGCTGAATTATTGGGGTAAAAAACAAGATGTGTCGGATCGTGTACATCCGCATCGCTTGCGTCATGCTTTTGCTTCACATATGCTTGAAGCTAGCGGTGATTTGCGAGCAGTTCAAGAGTTACTAGGTCATGCCGATATATCGACTACACAGATCTATACCCATGTAGATTTTCAGCATTTGGCGAAAATTTATGACAATGCACATCCAAGAGCAAAGAAAAATAAATAACAATGAAGCAT
>CAYSGK010000205.1:0-3680 GCA_964430395.1 uncultured Methylophaga sp. | reverse complement strand
CACATTGCGCCTTGCTCTGACGCTTGTGCTAAACTCTGAACTCTACAGATTGAATAGTCACGGGTATATACCCATCATCAATTAGCTTAAAAGCGATAAATAAATATAATGAAAGTACTAGTTATTGGCGGCGGCGGTCGAGAACATGCTTTGGCGTGGAAATTAATTCAATCACCGAAATGCTCACGTGTTTTTGTTGCACCTGGTAATCCCGGCAGTGCAAATGAAGAAAATATTGAAAATATAGCCATTGCTGTTGAAGATATTCCTGCTTTAGTCGAGTTTGCTAAAACTAATGATATTGGATTAACGGTTGTTGGGCCAGAAGTACCTTTGGTAATGGGCGTTGTTGATGCGTTTAATGCGGCGGGTTTACGTTGCTTTGGCCCTTCAAAAGAGGCGGCACAATTAGAAGCATCAAAAAGCTTCACTAAAGATTTTCTTGCTCGTCACAATATTCCCTCATCTGCATACAAGGTCTTTACAGCGGTGCCTGCCGCAGTTGAATATATCAAAGAGCAAGGCGCGCCCATAGTTGTTAAAGCCGATGGTTTGGCTGCAGGAAAAGGCGTTATTGTTGCCATGACTGAGCAGCAGGCGATTGATGCTGTTGAAGATATGCTTTCAGGCAATGTGTTTGGTGAAGCAGGTTCCCGTGTTGTAATTGAAGACTTTATGGTGGGTGAAGAAGCTAGCTTTATCGTGATGGTTGATGGTGAAAATATTTTGCCACTTGCTACATCACAAGATCATAAAGCGCGAGATAATGGCGATAAAGGCCCTAACACCGGTGGTATGGGCGCTTATTCGCCTGCGCCTGTAGTGACTGATGCAGTTTATACGCGCATTATAGATGAAGTGATTGAGCCTACAGTTAAAGGCATGGCGGCAGATGGTCGGCCCTATACCGGTTTTTTATATGCCGGCTTGATGATTGATGAGCAAGGTGCGCCACGTGTTGTTGAATATAACTGCCGCTTTGGCGACCCTGAAACACAACCAATTTTAATGCGCCTTCAATCTGATTTATTGGAATTGTGTGAGCTTGCGCTAGATGGCAACTTGGATCAGGTACAAGCAAAATGGGATCCCCGTGCTGCAGTCGGTGTAGTCTTAGCGGCGGGAGGTTATCCTGACAACTATAGAAAAGGTGATGTAATTAACGGTTTAGACCTTGATTCTGCTGATGAAACCAAGATTTTTCAAGCAGGAACAAGCTTGAAAAATGGTGATGTTGTTACCGCTGGTGGGCGTGTTTTATGTGTAACCGCATTGGGTGAAACAGTTGCCGAAGCACAAGCCTTAGCGTATAAAAGGATCAATAGTATCAGTTGGCAGGAGATGTATTACCGAACTGATATCGCTTATCGTGCGATAGCGCGAGAACAACAATAAACCCGAGATTGTAAGGAGAAGCCTTAATGTCCGTCGCTCACCCTATTGTCGCTGTTACCGGTTCGTCTGGTGCTGGCACATCCACTGTAAAACACGCATTTGAAGATATATTTCGCCGTGGCGGCATTAAACCTGTTGTGGTCGAAGGTGATAGCTTCCATCGTTATGACCGCAAGGAAATGCGAGCAGAAGTCGTAAAGGCAGAAGAAAAGGGAGAGTCGTTAACCCATTTTGGTCCTGAGGCAAACTGCTTAGATCGCTTAGAAGAATTATTTCAATCTTATGCTGAAACAGGTAAAGGTGAAAAACGTTATTACATTCATGATGAAGCAGAAGGTGCTAAGTTTAATCAGCCACCAGGTACATTTACGCCATGGGAAGAAATTGATGGTGATAATGATCTGTTGTTCTATGAAGGTTTACATGGCGGCGTTGTTACCGATGAGGTCAATATCGCAAAATATGTCGATATGATGATTGGTGTTGTGCCTGTAATTAACTTGGAATGGATCCAGAAAATTAAACGTGATTGCACTAATCGTGGCTATTCACAAGAAGCCGTGGTCGATATAATTTTAAAACGTCTACCGGACTATATTCATCATATTACCCCGCAATTTTCTCGCACGCATATCAATTTTCAGCGCGTGCCATTAATTGATACATCCAACCCTTTTGTGATGCGCGAAATTCCAACGCCTGATGAAAGCTTGGTGGTGATTCGTTTTAAAGATCCTTCCATGGCAGATTTTCCGTACTACCAGAGCATGTTGAAAGATTCATTTATGTCTCGTCCTAATAACTTAGTTGTTCCTGCAGTTAAAATGGGCTTGGCTATGGAAATTATTTTGACACCATTTATTGACGAAATGATGGTGAAAAAGCGCCAACGCGGTTAATTATGTCGCTATTTTGCTAATTTGGGTACCGCTTTAAAAGGCGGTATCTTTGTTTTTAAGGCTTAAAAATGTCTAACTGGAAAATAAGACAATCGGTTTTAGCATTAAATCAAGGGCAGGTGATAGCCTATCCTACAGAAGCCGTTTATGGGCTTGGTTGTGATCCATGGCATGAACATGCAGTATTCTCTCTACTAGATTTAAAAGGTAGAGCATGGCAAAAAGGGCTGATCTTAGTGGCAGCAGACCTTAAGCAACTGGATAATTTTATAGAGCCGATTAACTCAGATTTGGTTCAAGAAATAAAGGCATCATGGCCAGGGGAAGCAACATGGGTTTTACCTGCTAAGAAAGGTGTACCAGACTGCTTGCGAGGCGAGCATGACACCGTTGCTGTTCGTGTAACCGCCCACCAACAAACAGCATCACTTTGTCGTCAGTTTGGTGGCGCTATCGTCTCCACCAGTGCTAATAGAGCTGGCAAACGACCAGCAAAATCAAGCCGAGAGATCCGGCAGCATTTACCTGAAGTTAAAATCATTTTATCAGGCCAATGTGGCGGTGCAGATAAACCAACCCAAATAAGAGATGGACAAACAGGAGAGATTCTTCGATGAACACCCCCGATATTAATGCTGTTCGTGAATACTTGTTAGATCTGCAAGATCGCATCTGTCAGCAACTTGAAACAGCCGATGGTGGTGCAAAATTTGCCGAAGATAATTGGAAGCGCGAAGGTTCAGGCGGTGGTGGCGGCCGAACTCGTGTACTGATTGATGGCGCTATATTTGAACAAGGTGGTGTTAACTTTTCGCAAGTCACTGGCGACAACTTGCCACCTTCAGCCACTGCCGCCCGACCTGAATTAGCAGGGCGAAGCTTTGAAGCCTTGGGTGTGTCACTAGTTATTCATCCCCATAACCCGCACGTACCAACATCACATGCCAATGTGCGATTCTTTATTGCCGAAAAAGAGGGTGAACAGCCGATTTGGTGGTTTGGTGGTGGTTATGACTTAACACCGTATTATGGTGTTGAAGAAGATGTGGTCGCATGGCATCAAACAGCAAAAGAAGCCTGCGATCCCTTTGGCGAACATGTCTATGCTGACTATAAAAAATGGTGTGATGATTACTTCTTTTTAAAGCATCGCAATGAACCGCGTGGTGTTGGTGGCTTATTTTTTGATGACTTAAACGAAGGTGGTTTTGACCATTGTTTTAACTTAATGAAAAGTGTCGGTGATAGTTATACCAAAGCATATCTGCCGATTGTACAAAAACGAAAAAATACAGGGTTTGGTGAGCGAGAACGTGACTTTCAGCTCTATCGCCGTGGCCGTTATGTAGAGTTTAATTTAGTGTATGACCGAGGCACATTATTTGG
>CAYSGK010000204.1:0-3692 GCA_964430395.1 uncultured Methylophaga sp. | reverse complement strand
TCATCAAGTAGTTGAGCAATTCGGTTCAACAAATGATGCTGTTCAATCATATCAGCTGTTTTAAACATCGAACGCGTGAACATAAACTCCCATACAAAGCCAACACTTTTTGACTTCAGAATATCCAAATTATGTTTTTCTTGTGTACCATCAATGCTACAGATCATGCCTTGAGGAGCGATAAGTTCTGCCATAGCTGCAAAATGGTGGTCAGTATTAATCGTACAGAATATGTAATCAGGATCAGCTAAGCCTAATGTACGATATTGTAATATCATTTCACTATGGTGATTGATAACATGATCTGCACCCATTCTATAGCACCACTGCTCAGATTCGCTTCGTGAAGCGGTAGTAATAACATTAAGCCCAGCTACTTTTTTGGCTAATTGAATAGCAATGGAGCCGACACCACCTGCACCACCAATTATAAGAATGTTTTTACCTGTATCATTTTTTTTGCTGATACGTAGACGAGAAAATAATGATTCCCATGCGGTGATGCTAGTCAATGGCATAACAGCAGCTTCAGCAGCAGAAAGTGTTTTGGGGGCATGACCAACAATGCGTTCATCAACAAGTTGGTGACTAGCATAGCAACCGGAACGTGTGATATCACCCGCATAGAATACTTTGTCATTTAATTGGAATATTGTAACTCGGTCACCAACGGCTACAACAGTGCCAGTAGCATCCCAACCTATCACTTTAGCGGAGGATAAGTTTCCCTTGATAGCTGCCTTGACTTTAGTGTCGACAGGATTAACGGCAATTGCATTAATTTTAATTAGTAGATCATGACCTGATGGCACTAGCGTTGGTTGTTTGATTAATTGTGCTGGTGAATCGTTGCTGCTAAATCCAAATGCTTTCATTTTGGGGGCTTCCAAATTATTATAAGTTAAGCTGATGACGGCACAAGGATAGCCAATAAACCTATAATTTACAATAACTTATTTATAAATAGAATTTAAAACTAATAAAAAGGCATCACTATTTTCAACCAGTCTATTTATTTAGTGGATATCAAGGCGGATTTGCGTAGCATTAGCACACTATTGAAAGAAAATTCAACGAAGATATCCACTAAAATAGAAGTGCTAGATTGTTGTTCTGCTGCCATTTTCAGGTTGGGTTGGCGTGGTAGCATTCATAGTGTGATAACAAAATAGGATAAATTTTGTAACTATCGCTTTGGACGGACGTCTATCTTTTTAGGTTTGGTTGTAGTGATGCTGCAATCAAATTTAATCAATTATAATTAATTAAATTAAAGAGAGATAATCATGGGTATTATGAAAAAGACAACAGGTGTAGCGATGGCGATTGCCGCGGCGAGCTTAGTAGGTTGTGCAAGCACATCAGGTACAACGAATACGGCTAGTGCTGAAATGGTACATTGTTATGGTGTAACGTCATGTAAGGGGCATAATGACTGTAAAGTGGCTGGTCATGCATGCAAAGGACAAAATAGCTGTAAAACTGCTGATAATGCATGTAAAGGTCAGGCAAGTTGTAAAACTGCAGGCAATGCATGTAAAGGTCATGCATCATGTAAAGGTCAGGGCTTTGCGGCAATGTCAGCAGAAAAATGTGCTGCTGAAGGTGGTACAGCAGGCGCGTAAACTTGTAGCCCATTATGGGCTATTTTTTATCAGGAATTCCGCGTTTGTATTAGTACGACAGACGCGGTTTTTCTTTTTCTTTAAGTGGATAATTAAAATGAATGCAACTAAAACAACGGGTCTGGCATTGGCTATTACCGCAGCAGGTTTAATGGTGAGTACATCAGCTAATGCGTATGGCTCAAAAAAACCTGAGTTTAAAAGTGACTCTGCAGAAGTACATTGTTATGGTGTCACATCGTGTGCGGGCCATAATGATTGCAAAACTGCTGATAATGCGTGTAAAGGCCATGCAGCATGCAAGGGGCATGGCTTTTTAGTTATGACAACAAAAGAATGTGCTGACGCTGGTGGTACAGTAGGGAAATAATATGACTCGTCCATTTTTAGGGTTTGGCTTAGGTCTGCGCACCGATCATTATGAGCATGTTATAGAAAATAAACCGCAAGTTGATTGGTTTGAAATTATTTCTGAGAATTATATGATCCCCGGTGGCAAACCGTTAGCTCATCTAGATAAAATTCGGCAAGACTATCCGATGGTAATGCATGGGGTTTCAATGTCTATTGGTAGTACCGATCCTTTAAACTTAGATTACCTGAAAAAGCTAAAAACCTTAATTGACCGTGTTGAACCAAACTGGATATCTGATCATTTATGTTGGACAGCAGTAAATCACATTAATAGCCATGATCTACTACCTTTGCCTTATAACGAAGCAACCATCAGCCATATTGTTGATCGAATAAAGCAGGTGCAAGATACAATTGGCATGCAAATGCTAATAGAAAACCTATCGAGCTATGTCACCTACAATAATTCTGAAATACCTGAGTGGGACTTTGTAAACGAAATAGCCAAGCGGGCTGATTGTTATATTTTACTTGATATTAATAATATTTTCGTGAGCGCTAACAATCATCATTTTGAACCGAAAGAGTATGTGAATGGTATTGATAATGGTCGGGTGATGCAATTTCACCTCGCTGGACATAGCTATAACGGCGACATGATTATTGATACCCATGATCATGATGTGTGCGATCCGGTTTGGGATTTATATGAATATGCTCTGGGACGTTTTGGGGCAGTGAGCACTATGATTGAGCGTGATGATAATATTCCGCCGTTTGCTGAACTACGCCAAGAGCTTGCAATAGCAGAAAAGATTGCTGCCAACGTTTTAACAGCACAGCAACTACAAATCACCATAAAGCCAGATTTGCAAGGAGTAGCCTAATGTCAGCTTTGCACGATATGCAACTACGCTTTATGGACTATTTATTGGACGAATCAACGAAGATAGTTGATGAAATTGAATCAACACCGATGCGATCGGCAAAAGGGCGGTTGGATATCTATGCTTCAGCTTATAGACTTCGCTTAAAAGAAGCGATAACGACTGATTATGATAAATTGGCTTTATATTTAGGAGAGGATCGCTTTGATCAATTAATGGATCTGTACATCGATAAATTCCCATCACATACTGCTAATTTACGTTATTTTAGTGTGAACTTGCCAGAGTTAATACGTAATAACGCAGATTATGCTCATATAGAAGAGGTTTATGAATTAGCCTGCATTGAACGTGCATTTGCTGATAGTTTTGATGCTAAAGATTTGCAATTTGCAACAATAGATGATCTTGCAGCACTACCTGAGCAAGCGTGGGCTACACTGATATTTAAGTTCCAAAAATCAGTGCAAATTTTATGGCTAGATCACAATAGCTTTCCTATTTGGAAAGCATTAGCAGAAGAAGAAATACCGCCGAAAGCACAAAAATCATCTCCAACAGCGTGGATATTATGGCGTAAGTCTGATTTGATCAGTCACTACAGAATGTTAGAAACTGAAGAAATTGCAATTTTAGCACTCGCTATGCAAGGTGAAAATTTTGCAGTAATGTGTGAGAAGTTATTAGAATTCTACAATGAAGAAGAAACACCAATTAAAGCCATCGGCTTTTTACAAACATGGATAGCAGAAGAAATGTTAGCGGATTTTGAATATTAAATCAGAAAAGATGATCTGAAAGTTGGATTAAAAGGATCTATACCCGT
>CAYSGK010000203.1:0-3720 GCA_964430395.1 uncultured Methylophaga sp. | reverse complement strand
TATTTCCCGAATTTTCGCTTCAATTTCATCTGCCATTTCAGGATGTTCTTTTAGATAAGAACGTACATTATCTTTACCTTGACCAATACGTGTACCACTATAGCTATACCAAGCGCCTGCTTTTTCTACGATATTATTCTCTACACCTAGGTCGATTAACTCGCCTTCATGTGAAATACCTTCACCATAAAGGATATCAAATACCACTTGTTTGAATGGTGGCGCCACTTTATTTTTAACCACTTTAACGCGGGTTTCATTCCCTAAAATTTCATCGCCTTTTTTGATGGCACCGATACGGCGAATATCTAAACGAACAGAGGCATAAAACTTAAGCGCATTACCACCGGTAGTGGTTTCAGGGCTACCAAACATAACACCAATTTTCATACGAATTTGGTTAATGAAAATGACCAAAGTATTTGAACGTTTAATATTAGCAGTCAGCTTACGCAATGCTTGAGACATTAAACGAGCCTGTAAGCCCATATGGCTATCACCCATATCACCTTCAATTTCAGCTTTAGGTGTAAGTGCTGCAACCGAGTCAACCACGACTACATCGACCGCTCCTGAGCGCACCAACATATCAGTGATTTCAAGTGCTTGTTCACCTGTATCGGGTTGTGAAACAAGCAAATCATCAATATTAACGCCTAATTTAGCAGCATAAAGTGGATCAAGCGCATGCTCGGCATCAACAAATGCTGCCGTTCCACCCATTTTTTGCATTTCGGCTATGGCATGCAATGTAAGTGTTGTTTTACCTGATGATTCTGGACCATAAATTTCAACAACACGACCACGAGGCAATCCACCTATGCCTAAGGCGACATCAAGAGCAATTGAGCCTGTGGAAACAGCGTCAATATCACGTGCGGCAGCAGAGTCACCTAAACGCATTACAGCGCCTTTACCAAATTGTTTTTCTATTTGACCGAGTGCTACGCCTAACGCTTTTTTCTTGTTATCGTCCATTTTTATATGCCTTTTTGAGGATGTCCAGAAAATGTAAGGAGCAATTATCCCATAATTAAAGCTTATCCTCTAGCGTTTTTGATGATTCCTTCTAATGCAGTAGCAACAGCTTGTCGTCTGATTGCATCACGGTCTCCAGAAAAATGATGAAGTTCAGATTTAGCGGAATTTTTAGTTGCCCAAGCAAACCAAACAGTACCCACTGGCTTATCATCTGAGCCACCATCTGGCCCGGCAATTCCACTAATAGCAACACTGATGTTTGTATTGGTATGCTTTAAGGCGCCTTGTGCCATTTCAAGCACAGTTTGCTTGCTAACGGCACCAAATGCGCTCAGTGTTTCTGTTTTCACCCCTAACATATCTTGTTTTGATTGATTACTATAGCTAACAAACCCACGCTCAAACCAAGTAGAACTGCCCGCAATATCAGTACAACATTTCGCCACCCAGCCACCAGTGCAAGACTCTGCTGTAGTAAGCATTTTATTACCTTGTCGCAACGCGTGAGCAACTTGCAGGGTTAATTGTTTAAGATCTTCGTCAGAAAAGCTATTCATAAGATACAATATAACAGATGAGCGATAAGCAAAACCATACTCCAATGATGCAGCAATATATGCGTATCAAAGCTGAAAACCCAGATTACCTGCTGTTTTATCGCATGGGTGATTTTTATGAGATGTTTTATGATGATGCTCATAGTGCCGCAGAGTTATTGGATATCACATTAACAGCACGTGGCAATAGCAATGGCAAACCTATCCCGATGGCAGGTATTCCGTATCACGCCGCTGATTCGTATTTGTCACGATTAATAAATAAAGGGGTATCAGTCGCCATTTGTGAGCAAATTGGTGACCCTGCAACCAGCAAAGGTCCTGTTGAACGACAAGTGGTGCGGGTGATTACCCCGGGCACATTAACTGAAGAAGCCTTATTAGATAGTCGTAATGAAAACCTGTTAGTTGCTGTGCATGAGCAAAAAGGTCAGTATGGTCTGGCGGTCGCTGAATTGAGTAGTGGACGCTTCACGGTAAGTGAATTAAGTTCATTATCTGATCTCGAAGCAGAGTTAGCCCGCCTACAAGCCGCAGAAATATTAATAGATGAATCACAGGCAGAACAATTAGCTGAGTTTTCAAAAACACTACGAACATTACCACCATGGCATTTTGATTTAGAAGGTGCGACACGCCGGCTTTGCGAACATTTTCAAATACATGACTTAAAAGGTTTTGGCTGCGAACAATTAAGTTTAGCCATCACTGCGGCGGGTTGTTTACTAAATTATGCGCAGCAAACACATCGCACAGCCTTACCGCATCTCCGTCGTCTTAGCACTGAGCAAACAAGCGATAGTATTCAATTAGATCTAGCGACACGCCGTAATCTAGAATTAGAAACTAATCTATCTGGCGGCAAAGATAACACCTTATTATCAATTTTAGATAAAACATCTACGCCAATGGGAGCGAGATTATTGCGGCGTTGGTTATTGCGGCCTTTGCGCCAATATAAAACGCTAAAACAGCGCCAACAGGCTATTCAGCAATTTATCGACTTAGATCTTATTGAGCCTGTGCAAACTGAGCTTAAACGGTTAGGTGATATTGAGCGTGTATTAGCCCGAATAGCGCTCAAGACAGCACGACCGCGTGACTTTATGCATGTAAGAAACACGCTACAAGAATTGCCAGCTATACATGACTTATTATCGGTAGTAGATACTAACTATTTAAAACAATTAGATCGCGAACTGGGCCTGTTTCCTGAGTTATTAAATTTATTAGAAAAAGCATTAATTGAAGAGCCGCCGGTTTTGATTCGAGACGGAGGTGTGATTGCCAAAGGCTATAACAGCGAACTCGATCAACTGCGTAGCATTCGCGATGATGCCAACCAATTCTTATTAGATCTAGAGCAGCGTGAACGTGACCGTACTAGCGTATCAACATTAAAAGTAGGTTATAACCGTGTGCATGGCTATTTTATTGAAGTAAGCCGAGCACAACCCTTTGAAGTGCCGACAGAATATGTGCGTCGGCAAACACTTAAAAATGCTGAGCGTTATATCACCCCAGAGTTAAAAGAGTTTGAAGATCAAGTGCTGAGTGCCAATGAACGTGCTTTAGCACTAGAAAAAGCGCTCTATGAAGCATTATTCGACAAGTTAGCACCTGAATTAGCTGCCTTAGAAGTATCGGCCACTGTCTTAGCCGAACTTGATGTATTAGCCAACCTAGCTGAGCGCGCGGAAACATTAGACTATATTGCCCCTGACTTTAGCGACCAAACGGGCATTATGATTGAAGCAGGGCGACACCCTGTAGTTGAACACGCAACCGAGCAGAATTTCACCCCTAATGACCTACACTTTTCAGCACAACAACGCTTATTGTTGATAACAGGTCCCAATATGGGCGGAAAATCAACCTATATGCGGCAAATAGCGCTGATCGTGTTAATGGCACATATGGGTAGTTTTGTGCCTGCCACAAAAGCAGTGATTGGCCCCGTCGATCAAATTTTCACCCGAATTGGTGCGTCAGATGATCTAGCCTCAGGTCGCTCAACCTTTATGGTTGAAATGAGCGAAACGGCAAATATATTACATAACGCCAGCGAACAAAGCTTGGTTTTAATGGATGAAATAGGGCGAGGCACCAGCACCTTTGATGGTTTATCTCTCGCATGGGCCTGCGCCGAGAAGTTAGTGCGAGATATTAAAGCCTACACCCT
>CAYSGK010000202.1:0-3721 GCA_964430395.1 uncultured Methylophaga sp. | reverse complement strand
AATTTGTGAACCCGGATTGTGGGTTCTCATCCGGCCAACATCCACCAATAAAAAGCCACCCTATTGGGTGGCCTTTGTATTGGTGGAGACGGCGGGAATCGAACCCGCGTCCGCAAATCCTCCGCTTTCGGATCTACATGTTTAGTTCATCTATTAATTTAACCCTACGCTACCCGATGAACAGGGAAAACGTAAAGCGATCTTGTAAGATTTCAGTCCGTCAGTACCAAGCATACTTCGGGCTTGTCTTATGAGAGTCGACCCCTGATACCAAACGCATAAGCACGGCTTTGGTCAGAGGCTAGCAAGCCTAGGCTGCTAGGGCGTAGTTGTTATCGTTTGCAACTATCATTTTGTCAGTCTGTTTTACGAGAAGAACCAACATACTCGACATGCACCTCAAGTTTCGTAACCCACGTCGAAGCCAGGTCGTCCCCTTAAAGGTTCTGCTAATACGATTTTTAGCAGGTTTTACTTCGCATTATTTTTTAATGCCTCTTTAATTTTCTGATCAGTCTTGAATTGACCTGTTGAGTATACAGCCCATATTGCCGCAGGGATCCAACCTATCACTGTTATTTGCAATAATAGACAAACAATACCCGAAATTGGTTTCTTAATTGTGAAAAATACTACAAATGGTAAAAATATCGCTAAAATTAATCTCACTTTACTATTATCCTTAATTTTTTACAGCTTGTATTTTAACACTATTTTTAAGTTGTTTTTTTATCTATCTCTAAACACGCGCGCTTTTTCGCGTTTCCAATCCGCATCTTTGGCGGCGGCACGTTTGTCGTGTTGCTGTTTACCTTTGGCTAATGCAATCTCAAGCTTTGCCCTGCCCTTTTTCCAATATAAAGAAACAGGTACGATGGTATAGCCTTTGCGATCTACTGCACCTATTAGACGATTAAGTTCAATTCGGTTTAATAGTAATTTTCGGCGTCTTACATTTTCGGGATGGATATGCGTTGAGGCTGAGAGTAATGGTGAAATATGCGCGCCATGTAGCCATGCTTCACTCTTGTCTATAACAATATAGCTTTCATTTAGCTGCGCCCTGCCGTCGCGCATGCTTTTTACTTCCCAGCCTTCTAGCACTAGTCCCGCTTCATATTTATCTTCTAGAAAATAATCATGACGCGCTCGACGATTTTGGGCAATATTATTGCCACCTACATTCTTTTTGCTTTTTTTCGTTGCCATATGACTATTATATACCCATGACCATTAAATCTGCAGAATTCAGATTTAATGGTCATGGGTATATAATGCTATATTGCTACTTTGATAGAAATTTACTGAGAAATTATGAGCAGACCTGACAAATCTATTCACGGCCAATGGTCTTCCCGTTGGGCCTTTATTCTTGCCGCTACTGGTAGCGCCGTTGGTTTGGGAAATATTTGGAAGTTTCCTTATATTACCGGCGAAAATGGCGGTGGCGCATTTGTTCTCGTTTATTTAATATGCATTGCCTGTATCGGCATTCCCGTTATGATGGCAGAAGTCATGATTGGTCGTCGCGGTCGCCAAAACCCTGTTAATAGTCTGAAATCAATTGCCCAAGAAGAAGGTAAAGGGCAATTCTGGCGCTACCTTGGCTGGAGTGGTGTTGTCGCCGGATTTATTATTCTTTCTTATTATAGTGTTATTGCGGGTCAAGCTATTGCCTATGTATTTCGTACCATTAGTGGAACTTTTGATGGCGTGACTGCAGATGGTGCAGCAAATATATATAAATCATTAACCGGCGATCCGGAACGATTATTAGCTTGGCACACCGTGTTTATTGTTTTGACAATGGTTGTTGTAGCTCGTGGCGTGCGTGGGGGATTGGAACAATTAGTACGCTTTATTATGCCTGCTTTATTTGCCATTCTTATCTTATTAGTCGGTTTTGCGGCTAATACTGGTGAACATTTTACGCATGCTATTAATTTTCTATTCCAAGCTGATTTCTCGAAGTTAACAGCTAATGCAATCCTAACAGCAATGGGTCATGCCTTTTTCACTTTAAGTTTAGGTATGGGCGCTATTATGGTGTATGGCTCTTATTTACCCAAAGGTGCTTCTATTGCAAAAGTAAGCTTTACAATTGCTGCTGCTGATACGGCAATTGCTCTGTTGGCAGGGGTTGCGATTTTTCCACTCGTCTTTGCGAATGATTTAGCCATTGGCGCGGGTCCTGGACTTATTTTTGTAACCTTGCCTATTGCTTTTGGACACATGGCAGGTGGTGCATTATTTGGTGGGTTATTCTTTTTATTATTAGTTTTTGCGGCATGGAGCTCTTCTATTTCACTTATAGAACCTGCCGTAGCATGGTTGGTTGAAAATAAAAATGTAAGTCGTAGGCGGGCTAGTGTTTATACGGGTTTTGCTGCTTGGGCATTGGGTTTGTTAACCGTGCTTTCATTTAATATTGGTCAGACATGGCTGTTATTTGATAAAAACATGTTTGAGTTACTTGATTACCTTACTGCTAATTTAATGCTGCCTTTAGGTGGCTTATTTATTGCCATTTTTGCAGGCTGGATTATGCCTCGTTTAAGTAGCCAGCAAGAATTTGCAATGCAACGCCCTATCTTTTTTCAGGTCTGGTTATTATTGATTCGATACATAACACCAACAGCTATTATCATTGTGTTTTTAAATGCGATAGGCCTTTTTTAATTAAGAGATAGGCTTTAAAATGACAACCATTACCCGTAATTCACTAGTCTTATTTACACCCGAACAAATGTTTAATTTAGTCAATGATGTTGAAGCTTATCCTAGCTTTTTGCCTTGGTGCCGATCTAGTAAAATTATCAATAAAACAGAAGATACCGTCGACGCATCATTAAATTTAGCTAAAGGTGGCATCCATCATGTGTTCTCAACACGAAACAAATTGGTGCAGGGAGAATCTATCAAAATTTCATTACTTGATGGCCCTTTTCAACATCTAGAAGGTCATTGGCAATTCGCTATGATTGGCGATAATCAAGGTTGCCGAATTCAATTGGATATGGATTTTGAATTTTCTAATAGGATTGTAAGCATGGCACTTGGCCCTATTTTCACCCAAATATCAGGCTCATTAGTTGAAGCCTTTTGCAATCGAGCACAGGAAATATATGGATCAGAATAATCATATTAATATTGAAGTGGCTTACGCCTTGCCTGATGAGCAAGTTATTTTATCGCTTGAGGTGCCTGATGATTGCACCGTTGAAGAGGCCATTAAACGCTCTTCGATCTTAGAAAGCTATCCCCAAATCAATCTTGAAACTGACAAGGTTGGTATATTTGGAAAAATGTGCAAACTAAATGCTACGCTACGTGACAAAGATCGTATTGAAATTTATCGTAAACTAATTGCTGATCCTAAAGAATCTCGCCGTCAAAAAGCGGAGATGGAACGTAAAAAGGCATTGCAGGAAAATAAAAAGTAATGCGCTTAGAATTTCAAAGTCTTATTTTTCTGGCTTGCATCGCCTTAATAATATCAGTTTGGTTCTTAGGACAGCGCGGCCGATTCAAACCCTATTTAATATTTTTGTTAAGTGTTTGTGGCGCACTTTTGTTGCCTGCATTTGTACCTGGTCATGGCGAAATTATAATTGCTCTGCCTAACGCTGCACTTTTTACGGTTTTTAATTCTATGGCTTGGGGACTAGGGCTCTTTTATTTAGTGATTAATTTTTTTATTAGCTATGCGATTTTAAATATA
>CAYSGK010000201.1:0-3816 GCA_964430395.1 uncultured Methylophaga sp. | reverse complement strand
ATTAACACCAGTCAGTAGCTGGAAGTTTTGGTGATAATTATGATTATTCCTGGTCATTCCCGCATATTGTTAGCGGGAATCTATAGTTCCTTAATAACAGTGATTGACTATGATAAAGGCAACAAGGATGTCTAAAAAAATAACCACCAGAGATGCAACAGGCTGGCAAAACCTACCTAAAACATGGCCAGATAGCCTACGCCGTGTATTAGCCGCACGCGGTATTCAATCTGAATCTGATCTCAGTTATGAACTAGCCGACCTGCCTAAACCAGAATTAATGATGGGCATGAATAACGCCGTTCAACTACTCACACAAGCGGTCACGCAGCAGTGGCGAATTATGATTGTGGCAGATTTTGATACTGATGGTGCAACAAGTTGTGCCGTAGCCATTCGTGGTTTAAAGGCAATGGGTGCTCAATACCTTGATTACACAGTGCCTAATCGCTTTGTGCATGGTTATGGCCTCACCCCTGAATTATTAGCTGAAATCCCTGAAATAGAGCAACCCGATTTATTACTCACTGTTGATAACGGCATTGCCAGCATAGAAGGTGTTGAAGCTGCTCATAAACGCGGCATAAAAGTACTCGTCACCGATCATCACCTACCCGGTGAAACCTTGCCCAAAGCCGATGCTATTATTAACCCCAATCAAAATGGAGATCAATTCCCCAGCAAAAATATGGCCGGAGTAGGGGTGTGCTTTTATTTGTTATTGGGCTTGCGCCAACAGCTACGCAGTCAAAATTGGTTTGAAGATCAAAAAATCGACATACCTAAACTGAATACATTATTAGATTTAGTGGCATTAGGCACCGTAGCAGATGTTGTGCTCCTCGACAAACTCAATAGAACCTTAGTCAATCTTGGCTTAGCGAGAATTAGGGCAGGGCGATCATGTGCGGGTATTAACGCCTTGATTCAAATTTCAGGGCGTAATGCACGTGAGCTTGCCGCACCCGATATGGGCTTTGCTATTGCACCAAGGCTCAATGCCGCCGGCCGTCTAGAAGATATGGGCATAGGCATAGAAACACTGCTAACAGATGAAGTAAACGAAGCAACAGACTACGCCGCCATGTTAGACGACATTAACAAACAACGTCGTGAAGTCGAACAAGATATGCAAAGCCAAGCCTTAACAATGCTTGAAACTATGTCATTTGATGCTAACGATTCACCACTGGGTTATTGTTTATTCAATGAACACTGGCACCAAGGCGTAATTGGTTTATTGGCGTCACGTATTAAAGAACGCCAACACCGTCCCGTAATCGCCTTCGCACCGGGTAATGAAGGTGAAATAAAAGGTTCGGCTCGATCCATCCCCGGTATTCATATTCGTGATGTATTAGCATTAGTTGCCAGTCAAGCCCCCGCAGGTATGTTAACAAAGTTTGGTGGTCATGCGATGGCAGCCGGATTAACCATTGCTAAACAAGATCTAGAACAATTTGAGCGACACTTTTTAACGGCGCTTGAACAAACCGTTGATCCCAGCGTATTACAGCAACAATTATTATCCGATGGTGAACTAAAGCCCGAAGAAATATCACTAGAACTAGCACATTTACTTCCTACAGCCGCACCATGGGGGCAAGGGTTTGCTGAACCACTATTTCATGGCATATTCACCATCATAGCTGTGCGAACAGTTGGGCAACAACAAGACCATTTAAGACTCACCATTGACAGCGGTAATGGTGAACCTATTACCGCCATGGCTTTTCGGCAACAACAACCTGATTGGCTAGAGAAGGGAGGGCAAGTCTTGCTACGTTATCGCCTCACTGTCAATGACTATCGGCAACAGAAAACAGTGCAAATGCTCGTTGAAAACATCTTAACGGTTAATTAATCTGGTGTTGAAACTCTGATAATCGTCATCAGGCAGATTCAAACTCATCTCTATACTCGTTAGGCTCACATTCACCGTCATCCCAGTAGGCCCAAACTCACCGTCATTCCGGTAGGCTTTTAGCCGGAATCTATAAGCCACAAACCTAAAACAACCCATCCAAAGGGCTACGCACACCCTGACCCCCACGATTTAAAACATGCGTATAAATCATCGTGGTTGCCACATCTTTATGACCTAACAACTCTTGCACCGTGCGAATATCATAACCACCTTCTAATAAATGCGTAGCAAAAGAATGACGCAAAGTATGCGGGCTAGCACGCTTAGTAAGCCCAACCTCATCACAGGCTTTCTTCATGGCACGTTGAATTGTTTTCTCATCACGATGATGGCGACGCACAATATCGGAACGGGGATCAACACTTAGCTTTGTAGAAATAAACACATACTGCCAACGCCATTCCTTATCCGCATTAGGGTATTTTCGGGCTAACGCCTCAGGCAAATAAACAGAATGCTGATTTTTAGCCGCATCATCATTAAATACCTCTCGCCTTGCCAATAAATGCTGTTCTAAAAGGGGCTTAACTGACTCCGGCAACATTGTGACACGATCTTTTGCTCCTTTACCTGAACGCACCGTGATTTCATTTCGATCAAAATCAATATCTTGAACCCGCAAACGAATCACCTCCATTAAACGCATCCCCGTTCCATATAACACATTAGCGATAAGACCATTAATGCCAGACATGGCAGCCAACAGAGCTTGAACTTCTCTTTGGCCCAAAACAACAGGTAACTTAGTCGGCTTTTTAGAACGGATCGCATTCACACCCTCAATTTCAATGCCCAACACCTCTTTATAAAGAAAAAGCAAAGCCGATAAAGCCTGATTCTGCGTGCTTGCCGACACATTGCGAACCACAGCCAAATTAGTTAGAAATGATTCTATTTCGTGACTTCCCATCTCATTAGGGTGCTTTTTCCCATGAAATAAAATATAGCGTCGAACCCAATCAACATAGCTTTTTTCAGTGCTCATGCTAAAATGCTTTAAACGGCATTTTGCACGAAGTTGATCTAATAATTTCATAAGGTGTCTTTATTTTTTTGGAAAGGTGTAGTTACAATTATTAAGGTGCTGTTTTATATGAGTAAAAAAATAATTAAAATACATTATACACCTTTAGGTATTTTTTTATACACCTTTTAAGGGTGTATAATAATTGTTAGCTGAATAAAGGAAACAAATTGAAGGGCAAAGAATCACATCCAATTCGTAACGGCATTATTGCTACTGTTATAGGCGGTATTCTTTTATCTTTTTGGAAACCATTCAAAGATTTAATCATTTCACTGTCCAAGTGGTTTTGGGGTGTGCTAGAGTTTATATGGAGATGGTTATCATCTTCACATGAAGTAAATGGCTGGGCGTTAATTGTACTTATCATATTAGCAGCGGTTACCTGTATTCAGTTTTTTATGCTGTTGTATAAAAAAGAACAGGATGAATATTTAAAAAATTATAAATCTGATAACCTATTTGGTGCTAAATGGCACTGGTATTATTCTGGTAAAGATATATCTAATCTATGGTGTCTGTGTCCAATTTGTAATGGTGAGCTAGTTTATTCAGAATTTACACCAAATAGATACGATTACACTCACGATGGTTTAGAGGCAAAAACTGAATTCATCTGTGAAAATTGTGGCACAACAAAATGCACCTTAAAAGGTGATAAATATTATGCCTTGGCTAGTGTTGAGCGAGAAATACGGAGAAAAATTCGTAATAATGAGTGGGATAATAAAAATTCAGCTAACAAATAGCTCCAGCGGACAATTTAAAGCGTCACTTGTTTTGCTTTCGCAAAAACGTGCCACTTTAAATTGCCGCTGAGCAAGGCGTTGATACAGCCATCCCTGGCTGTATCAACGTCGCGGTG
>CAYSGK010000200.1:1659-3816 GCA_964430395.1 uncultured Methylophaga sp. | reverse complement strand
AAACGTCGGGGTATAGCGCAGTCTGGTAGCGCATCTGGTTTGGGACCAGAGGGTCGGGAGTTCGAATCTCTCTACCCCGACCACTTCTTAAAGCATCCCAATCAAACCCACGATAAACACCCACAATGCGCCCGTAGCTCATTTGGATAGAGCATCGGCCTTCTAAGCCGAGGGTAACAGGTTCGAATCCTGTCGGGCGTACCATTTTCTCGAAAGTACACGCTTCATGTATCATAGGTGTATTTAGACAAAAGGCTCTCTTGTTGTTATGCAATTTATTGTTCCCAAAATCTCTAACTGGTTTTTATCGCGATCAAGAACATTAAAGCGTCTTATTACATTAGCAGTGGATTTTATTGCCGTTATTTTTGCATTATGGTTAGCCTTTTCACTTAGGTATGGGGTGGTTTATATACCACCAGAGAGGCAGCTGTGGATTTTTTTACTGGCTCCTATCATTGCTATCCCCATTTTTATCCGAGCAGGGCTTTATCGCGCCATAGTGCGCTATCTTGGCATGCAGGCATTATGGACGATTATTAAAGCAACCTTTCTATATGCCTTACTCTTTGCTGTTGTTGTTTTACTGGCTGGGGTTGAGCATGTTCCAAGAACCGTATACGGAATTAATGCCATCATTCTTGTCTTATTTGTCGGAGGCAGTCGAATGGTTGCTCGATGGTGGTTTGCCGGTACGATAAGCGATAATATAATAAGTAAAACAACAAGACGTCGGGCTCCCCCAGTCATTATCTATGGTGCGGGTCAGTCGGGTGCCCAAATGGCGGCAGCATTAAAAGTATCAAACCAATTAAATCCGGTCGCTTTTATTGATGATGAACCCACCTTGCATCGCCAACAAATAAACGGGTTGACCGTGTATGCCTTTAGTGAGTTGAGCCATATTATTGAAAAGTTTTATGCGCAAGATATATTATTGGCGATGCCTTCAATTTCTCGTAGCCAACGTCACAAGATCATTCAGCTATTAGAACCTTATCCAGTGCATGTCAGAACCTTGCCAGATTTGGTTGATTTAGCAGAAGGCAAAGTGACGGTTGCAGATATTCGCGAAGTCGATATTGCCGATCTGCTTGGGAGAGATTCTGTGGAACCTCAACAAGAACTGCTCCATGCCAATATCAAAGCTAAAACAGTGATGGTTACAGGAGCAGGTGGATCTATTGGTAGTGAATTATGCCGACAAATAGTGAAATTGGCACCGACACAATTAATACTCTATGAATTAAGTGAATTTGCTTTGTATAGTATTGAAAAAGAGCTAAAATTATTGGGATTTGATAGCCCTATTATTTCAGTTTTAGGTACAGTTTTAAATCAATCGCGATTGGAATCAGTGTGCAAACACTTTAATGTCAACACTATTTATCATGCGGCAGCATACAAACATGTGCCGATGGTAGAAAAAAACACCACAGAAGGCATTCGTAATAATGTATTTGGTACCTTAAGTTGTGCTAAAGCAGCAATTGCCAGCCAAGTAGATACCTTTGTATTAATTTCAACAGACAAAGCCGTGCGGCCCACCAATACGATGGGAGCCAGTAAACGACTTGCCGAGTTGGTTTTGCAAGGCTTAGCTGAAGAAAACTCAGCAACACGTTTTACCATGGTACGTTTTGGCAATGTGCTTGGTTCATCGGGTTCAGTTGTGCCTTTATTTCGCGAACAAATTGCCAAAGGTGGCCCCGTCACCGTAACGGACCCGCGTATTATTCGTTATTTTATGACTATTCCTGAAGCGGCTGAATTAGTGATTCAAGCTGGTGCCATGGGCAAAGGTGGCGATGTATTTGTTTTGGATATGGGAGAACCGATCCGAATTGTGGAGTTAGCAAAACGTATGATTCACCTGAGTGGTTTTACCGAAAAAGATGAAATACAACCTGAAGGTGATATTGAAATTACCTATACCGGATTACGACCTGGTGAAAAGCTTTATGAAGAATTACTGATTGGTGATAATGTATCTGATACGGCGCATCAACGTATTCTCCGAGCACAAGAAAAAATAATTCCATGGGTGACATTAACAGATATTTTAGCGAAACTGGAACACGCAAATAACGAAGATGATTTCCAGGCAGTACGTACTATTTTGATGACACATGTTGACGGCTTTAAACCGCAATGTGA
>CAYSGK010000200.1:0-1559 GCA_964430395.1 uncultured Methylophaga sp. | reverse complement strand
GGCATTGCTGAACGAAATGTAACGCCTATTTTATTAGAAGGGTTAAGACGACTTGAGTATCGTGGCTACGATTCATCGGGTATTGCTTTACTGGATTCTAAGAATAAAATTCAGCGTGTCCGTGCTTTAGGAAAAATAAAGCAACTTGAAGCAAAAATTGATCAAGAAACTACGGCTTTCTCAGGCACTATTGGTATCGCCCATACACGATGGGCAACACATGGCGTACCGTCAGAAAATAATGCCCATCCACATATTTGCAATAATAAAATAGCCGTTGTTCATAATGGCATTATCGAAAATTACCAAACATTAAAGCAACAACAATTAGCAGCAGGCTATCGCTTTACCTCCGAAACTGATACAGAAGTTGTGGCTCATGCCATTCACCAGCAGTTAGAAACAACAGATGACTTGCTAACTGCGGTAACCCAAGCCTTGAATGAATTTGATGGCGCATATGCTTTAGGTGTGATTGCCATCAATGATCCAGAAACATTGGTTGCTGCTAGAAAAGGCAGCCCTTTAGTTATCGGCATAGGCTTTGGTGAACATTTTATTGCGTCTGATGTGTCGGCATTATTGCCTGTCACCCATAACTTCATCTTTTTAGAAGAAGGTGATATTGCCAAACTAACACGTCATTCAATTGAAATTTATGATAAAGATGGTCAGCGAGTCGAACGCCCGATCAAACAATCATCGTTAAGCATTAGCTCTGTCGAGCTGGGTGAACATCGCCACTATATGCATAAGGAGATTTTTGAACAACCCAAAGCAGTCAGTGACACATTAGAAGGACGTGTAACACAGGATACGGTATTAGTATCTAGTTTCGGACCACAAGCCGAAGATGTCTTTAAAACTGTTGAACAACTTCATATCATTGCCTGTGGAACAAGCTATCACGCAGGGTTAATTGCCAAATATTGGACAGAAGATATTATCGGCATGCCTTGCCATGTGGAAGTAGCGAGTGAATTTCGTTATCGCAATCCGGTGATTCAAAATAACACACTTTTTATTACAATTAGCCAGTCAGGCGAAACAGCAGATACGCTAGCAGCATTGCAAAAAATAAAACAATCTCGTCATTCACAGGATGATCCCCGTCATTCCCGCGAAGGCGGGAATCCACAACACCCCAAAAACATTCCCACATTGACTATCTGTAATGTGCCCGAAAGTAGCTTAACGCGTGAGTCAGATCTTAGCTATCTTACCCATGCAGGGCCTGAAATAGGGGTGGCCTCAACCAAGGCATTCACAACGCAACTAGTTGCACTGGCATTGCTGATTACATCGATTGGTAAGGTCAAGCAACGGATAAATTCAGAACGTGAGGCGGCTATAGTGAAGGGGCTACAGAAATTGCCAAGCTTGATTGCCAACGCACTCACCCATGAACAAGAAATAGAAAGTACAGCACAATTATTTGCCGATAAAGAACATGCATTGTTCTTAGGAAGAGGCACCATGTACCCTATTGCGATGGAAGGTGCATTAAAGTTAAAAGAAATAAGCTATATCCATGCCGAAGCCTACCCAGCAGGTGAATT
>CAYSGK010000199.1:1660-3822 GCA_964430395.1 uncultured Methylophaga sp. | reverse complement strand
CATGGCAAATATTCTAATCGTAGATGATGATTTACATATTCGCGAAGTCATCAAGTTTGCTCTTGAAAAAGCTGACTTACGGGTCAGCAATGCGGCTAATGGCCAACAGGCGATCACGCTGTTAAAACAATTGTCTTTTGACTTAATCGTTTTAGATATTAATATGCCTGAAATGGATGGGCTAGAGTGTTGCCGAGAAATCCGTAAAACATCAAATATTCCCATTCTATTTTTATCATCTCGTGATGATGAAATTGACCGTATTCTCGGGCTTGAGATTGGCGGTGATGATTATGTCACCAAACCCTTTAGCCCTAGAGAGTTAGTTGCCCGCATTAAAGCCATTCTAAAACGTACACAAGCTCAAAAAGCAGACGATGCCGATGAAAAAGACCTAATTCATGGTCGATTACAGATCAATATCGAACAACACACTGTTCGCTGGGATGAAAAAGATATTTCACTCACTGCCGTAGAGTTTTCAATATTAGCTCAAATGATTAACAACCCTAAAATCATTTATAGTCGAAATGCCATTATGGATGGTGCTTATCAACATAATATTGTGGTCAGTGACCGCACTATTGATAGTCATATCCGTCATATTCGTCAAAAATTCTCAACAGCAGGCTGTAGCAATATTATCGAGACTCAACACGGTGTTGGCTATAAACTAAGCACATGCATATAAACGCAACACCTCAGAGCAAGCGGCTATTTCGGCTTCGTACTATCTTATTGCTGCTCATGTTATCCATATTACTTTTACCTCTCGGCAGTTTATATTTCTTTCGTTTTTATGAAAATGAGCTCGTTCAAAAGACTGAATTAGAACTAATCACGCAGTCGGCTGCTTTTTCAGCTGTATACCGCCAATTAATTAATAAAAATCACACCTTATTAAGCGGCAATTACACCCCTATCAAACCTGAATTAGATCTATCAAAACAACAAACATTACCACCTCGCCCCGATGGAATGGTTTTAGATAGTCCAGTAACTGAAAATCTAGTAGCAAAACAAGCTGGACAAAAAATGCAAACCATCTTGCGTAATACCCAACAATTTACATTGGCAGGGATCAGAATTCTTGATGAAAATGGCATCGTCATCGCGGGGCGTGAAGAAATAGGCTTGTCACTTGCTCACATTGAAGAAGTTCAAGCCGCATTAAAAGGCAAATACCGTTCGGTATTACGTGAGCGGATATCTGATCAAGCGCAGCCTCCCCTTGCCTCACTGAGCCGTGGCACCGGCATTCGAGTGTTCACCGCCTTTCCGATCATCGATCAAGGTCGTGTTTACGGCGTGGTCTACCTATCTCGCACACCGCAAAACATATTAAAACACCTTGATGGCATTAAAGGCCGGGTATTTTTTATTGCCCTTTTATTGCTAGGTGTAACCAGCCTAATCGTCTTATTTATCTCATCGCGTTTATCGCGCCCTATTCGAGAATTAATCGACCAGACAAAAAAAGTAACACGAGGCGAAGTTGAAACAATTAACGCCATTCAACAACCTGGCACCTATGAGCTAGCTGAACTGTCAAACAGCTTTGCTGAAATGTCACAAATAGTGCATGAACGCACGCAATATATTGAGCAATTTGCAGCACATGTGTCGCACGAATTTAAAACCCCACTCACATCAATACAAGGCACATTAGAACTTTTACAAGATCATTTAGATGAGATGCCCCTTGAGCAGCGCCAGCACTTTTTAGATAATCTTCAACAAGATACCAAACGATTAGAAAATCTGGTCACACGTCTACTACAACAGGCTAGAGCGGATGCACTGCAAGCATCAACAGATGCCTGTAATATTTTGCAGGTTTTAAACCAGTTACAAGCTATTTATAAAGCAAAACAACTTAAGCTGATCTTAGATGATAGCCTCGATGAAAATATAAGCGTCTCATCCGAGGCATTAACACTTGTCTTTGTTAATTTATTCGATAATAGTCTGCAACATAATGCTAATAAAGTGCTTATTAAATTGAGCCATAGCGATGAACAACTACAACTCTCTATCCATGATAATGGCACCGGCATTTCACCTGCTAATCGAAGCCGTATTTTTACACCTTTTTTCACTACTCGCCGTGACACGGGTGGCACAGGCCTGGGTTTAGGTATTATTGAATCTACGCTTAAAGC
>CAYSGK010000199.1:0-1560 GCA_964430395.1 uncultured Methylophaga sp. | reverse complement strand
ATCTGCACAAAAACTCCTTATTTACACCACAAGAACTCCATATCTAACACCTACACTTGTAATCGTTACTTTTTAACAACTGACACAAGGTGAAATGATGGAAATTATATTTGGATTGATTGGGCTTTTATTTTTACTGGCAGGAATGGCAGGAATTGTCTTTTTTGCTATCTTTATGGCGCGAAAGATTGGATTCTTGAAGCCCTCGGCTGATGGCATAAGCACAGAAGGAAACGGCGTAAAAAGCTATCTTTCTGATTTTAAGCGGCTCAATAGCTCGCTTATTTTTCGATTTGGTTTAATTGCAGTGTTGGTGGGCTTAATGAATATTCCACTCGGCATGGTGGCCGATATAGTCAATGAACGTAATGCACTCTACCACGATGTATTGCATGATATTTCGAGCACTTGGGGGCAACAACAAAACCTACAAGGCCCAGTATTAATCGTTCCCTACACAGAAAAAATCACCACCGTAAAAGTGCTCACCGATGCCAATGGTTTTGAACGAAAAGTAGACAAAACGCATTACAATGAACGCACAGCTATTATATTGCCTGAAGATTTAAATATCGATGCAAACCTGCTTTCAACTACGCGCAAGCGAAGCCTTTATGAAGCCCTGGTTTATACAGCCGATGTTAAAATATCAGGCAACTTCAAGCGCCCAGATATCAGTAACCTATCGAAACACATTGATGAAATCCATTGGGATAAAGCATGGTTCACACTAGGTATCTCAGACACTCAAGCCATTAATAAAATTTCAAGTTTATCGTGGGACATGCCTAATACAGCACACCAACAAGTCGACTTTGGACCCAGCACTAAATTAAGCAAAACCATTGTTAATGGCTTTCATGCCCCGCTCACTATTCCAGCCGAAGGCACAGAGTCTGAACAAGATAGTTTTAACTTCTCATTAGCGATGAACATTAATGGTAGTAACGGCTTTTATTTTAGCCCTTTTGGTAAGACAACAAATGTGACCATTAGCTCTAACTGGCCACACCCTAGTTTCCAAGGCAATGTCCTGCCAGAAAAACCAACCATCAGCGATGAAGGCTTTAAGGCAAACTGGTCAGTGCCACATCTAGCCAGAAGTTACCCCCAACTATGGACATTAGAAACACAAAACTTCGATGTTGAAGAATTTACAGCCGGTGTTAATTTATTTGAAGCCGATTCACTGTATTCAAAAATAACCCGTGCCATTAAATACGGTTCACTGTTCTTTATTCTGACCTACATCACGTTTCTTTTATTTGAATTAGGCATCGGCAAACGCCTACATATCGTGCAATATGGCATGATTGGTCTAGCGCTTTCTATGTTCTATTTAACGCTATTATCATTAGCTGAACAAACCGGCTTTTTCACCGCCTATCTATCTGCCGCCGGCATCATTATCAGCATGATTAGTCTCTATGCCTATGCCGCATTAAGAAGTATAGGACGAACTGGTCTAATCGCAACATTACTATCAGGGCTCTATTTTATGTTGTATTCATTACTAAAACTAGAAGATCACGCCTTAATGGGTGGCACCGTACTGTTGCT
>CAYSGK010000198.1:1742-3916 GCA_964430395.1 uncultured Methylophaga sp. | reverse complement strand
ACCGTGATAGATAAAAAACCAACGGAACAACAGCCATCACTGAATAAAGATAAAGCTAATTTTATTGTTGGATCGAATAGTGGCTCTATAAGCAAAATTGATTCTGCTACAGCTACAGATGGTTTAGAGATAGATAAAAAACCGCAAATCACGAACTTACGATCAGATATTTTTCATGCACTGTCTAAAAATAAGTCTCCAGAAATAGTTTCGATTGATGATGCTGTAACTAAAATAGCATCAGCTAAAAAAGCAGAGCGAAATACGGCGAGTTTTTCTACGCTACTTTCATCAACATCTACAATAAACGCTGTTCCTAGCCAAAATAATACACCGGCTCAACCCGTGTTGGCTGTGCAGCCAACAATGCAATCAAGCGCATGGAATCAGGTATTAAGTAGTCGTGTGGTATGGATGGCTCGTGAGGGTATTCAAGAAGCATCCTTAAAACTAAACCCAGCTAATTTGGGCTCAGTTGAAGTCAAACTCAATATGCATAGTGACCAAGCAAATGTATTGTTTATTTCTCATAATGCAGCAACACGAGATGCGCTGGAACAAGCATTACCAAGATTGCGAGAAAGTTTTGAACAAAATGGTATGCAGCTAGCCGATGCTGATGTCTCAGGGCAAGATTTTGGACAAGCTGAAGATGAACAAGCAAGTGAAGCTGGGGTTCATAATGGTAATAGGAAAATAGCACAGATTGAGACTGAAAATGAGCAACAAGCTGAAAGTGTGGAACAAGATGTTGAAGTAGGATTAAGTATTTACGCTTAATGTGGATACTGCTAATCAATGAAGAGATAGGTTTTTAAAACCGTCATCCTCGAGATTTTTATCGAGGATCTAACATTAGATACCTGCTTAAAACTACAGGTATGATGGCTATAGATTTAATATAAAAAGGTGGAATAGTAAATGTTTAAACTAGAAAATTATTCGCTAAAACAGCGTATGCAAATTGTAGCTGTACTCGGTATTATTGGTTTAATTATAATGACGGGCTTATTTTTGTATTTCCAAGAATTGGGGATGACAACAGCCAACGAAATAAAATTTTCTATTTTTAGCATGGTTATTATCGGTGGAATACTCTATTGGGTCGCAAGTTATATGGGGAAATTTGGTGCTATACGTGCTAATACTTTAGTAGAAGGCATTAATAATATAAAGAAGGGTGATCTAACGCATAAAGTCGCTATTTCAGGCAAAAGTGATTTTAGTTGGATGGCCTCTGAATTAGACAGTGCACGTGTTAATGTTGCGGAACTTGTTCACACCTTGGTGGGCGGGGTAGCACAGCTAGAAAATGCAACACAAAATATGACCAGTATTAGCAAGCAAACATCAGAAGGTGTTTTTACGCAACAAACTGAAATTAATGATATTGCTAGCGCTATGCATAGAATGATTACATCAGTGCAAGATGTAACTAAGGCTGCTGGAGATGCAGCAGGAGCAGCACAAAATGCAGATCAAGAAGCGCAAGCAGGCAAGCAGATTGTAACGGAGACGATGGGTTCTATTGATTCCTTAGCAAGCGAAGTTGAAAAAGCAGCAGATAGACTAAATAGCCTTGAAGAAGATATTGGTAATATCGGCGCAATTGTTGATGTTATCCGTGGGATTACCGAACAAACAAATTTATTAGCTCTAAACGCGGCAATTGAAGCGGCGCGTGCGGGTGAACATGGCCGTGGTTTTGCTGTAGTTGCCGATGAAGTGCGAACACTTGCAGCAAGAACACAAGACTCTACACATGAAATTGAAGAAATGGTCAGTCGCTTACAAAGTGGTGCAAAGGCAGCCGTAGACGTGATGAGTGAAGGTAGGGAGAGTGCAAAAATGAGTGTGGAAAAAGCAGGGAGTGCAGGCACAGCACTTGATTCTATTACCACGATGATTACTAAAATGGACGAAATGAGCACCTCAATTGCACAGGCTGCAAATGAACAATCGGGTATGGCAGAAGATATTAATCGTGGTATTAGTAATATTAGTCAGGTTGCAGAACGAACCGCCGAAGGCGCCGGTGAAGCAACAAATGCCGTTGAACAAATGACAGTCTTAACAACTCAATTACAACAGGCGGCGAGTAAGTTTACCGTCTAAATAACCTTAACGTGTGGTAAGTAGACTTTGTTCAATCTCTTGTAATGCCAGCATAGGAT
>CAYSGK010000198.1:0-1642 GCA_964430395.1 uncultured Methylophaga sp. | reverse complement strand
GTTTGCTGATCCATGCTGGTTAATAAGGTCACGCCAATCAAAAGAGGTCGATCAGAAGCATTGCCGATTGCATCACGCGCTGCCATCATCATGGCGGCCCCACCTAAAGCATGAACATTCATCATCCATACGCCTAAATCAGTTGCTGCGACACAGGCTTTGGCAACGGTCGTAGGAATATCGTGATATTTGAGATCAAGAAAAATATCAAAACCTTGTTGAACTAATAGTTCGACTGTCTTAGGGCCGGAACGAGTGAATAATTCTTTACCTATTTTTAGTTTGCAACGGTCAGGATCAAGTTGATTGGCAAGTGCGATGGCAGCATCAGCAGCAGGGTAATCAAGCGCAACGATAATTTTTGAATCTGACATTAGTAGGTTTCCACGAAGTTAAGGCGAGTTTAACTATTCGTCATCCCGGTTGGCTTGTAGCCGGGATCTGCGCGTTAAATACTAGATTCCGGCTACAAGCCAACCAAAACGACGAAAATAAACTAAATTTTCAGAGTCCAGAACTCGGACTTAAAAAATCAATTTTACCTGAGATGAGAATGAAAATGGTATTGTATGCCGAAATAATTTTTGAGAAAGATAATGGAATTTGATGTTTTAGCACAAGATGGCCAAGCACGACGTGGCCGATTGACCTTTGAACGAGGCACAGTAGAAACCCCCGCTTTTATGCCAGTAGGAACCTATGGTTCAGTTAAGTCAATGACACCGGAAGAGGTGATTGAAACGGGTGCTGAAATTGTATTGGGCAATACCTTTCACTTAATGTTACGCCCTGGAACAGAAATTATAAAACAGCATGGCGATTTGCATAATTTTATGCAATGGCAAGGCCCTATATTGACCGATTCAGGTGGTTTTCAAGTATTTAGTTTGGGCGAATTGCGGAAAATAACGGAAAAAGGTGTCGAATTTAGATCGCCCATTGATGGTAGCAAGGTGTTTTTAGGCCCAGAGGAATCAATGGCTGTTCAGCGTGACTTAGGTAGTGATATTGTGATGATTTTTGATGAATGTACACCGTATCCTGCTGATGAAAAAACGGCTGAAGAGTCGATGCAGTTATCACTGAGATGGGCGCAACGTAGTAAAGATGCTCATGGCAATAACCCTGCTGCATTGTTCGGCATTGTGCAAGGCGGTATGCATGAAAATTTGCGCGATATTTCGCTGCAAGGCTTAACTGAAATTGGGTTTGACGGTTATGCTATCGGTGGTTTATCTGTCGGCGAACCTAAAGAAGACATGACTAGGATTCTGGATCATTTATCTACACGGCTTCCGCAAGATAAACCGCATTATTTAATGGGCGTAGGTCGACCAGAAGATTTGGTTGAGGCAGTGACACGTGGTATTGATATGTTTGATTGTGTGATGCCAACACGCAATGCACGCAATGGCCATTTATTTGTACATCATGGCGTGATCAAAATTCGCAATAGTCGTTATAAAACGGATACGGGGCCATTAGATCCTTTATGTGACTGCTATACCTGCAAAAACTACAGTCGTTCATATTTGAATCACTTAGATAAAACCGGTGAGATGCTGGGGCCACGTTTAAATACTATTCATAATTTGTATTATTATCAGACTTTGATGTCAGGTTTGCGAGATGCGATTGAGAC
>CAYSGK010000197.1:0-3960 GCA_964430395.1 uncultured Methylophaga sp. | reverse complement strand
TTTCAGGTTGCTGAAGGCCCAGAAATAGAAGATAGCACTCATAATTTCACCGCATTAAATATCCCTGAGCATCATCCCGCACGGGCGATGCATGATACCTTTTATTTTAATGCTGAAACATTACTACGTACTCACACATCCCCCGTGCAAGTGCGTGTAATGGAAAAAGAAGCGCCACCTTTACGTATTATTGCACCGGGTCGCGTATATCGCTGTGATTCGGATGTTACACACACGCCAATGTTTCACCAAGTTGAAGGCTTAATGGTTGATGAAAATGTCAGCTTTACTGATTTAAAAGGTATTTTGGCTGATTTTCTACGTGCATTTTTTGAAAAAGATCTTAATGTACGTTTCCGACCGTCTTATTTCCCGTTCACAGAACCTTCAGCTGAAGCCGATATTGAATGCGTGATGTGTAATGGCGAAGGTTGCCGAGTGTGTAGCCATACTGGTTGGTTGGAAGTATTAGGTTGTGGCATGGTTCATCCTAAAGTATTTGAACATGTTGATATTGATAGTGAGAAGTATCTAGGCCTCGCGTTTGGTATGGGTGTAGAACGCCTTGCCATGTTGCGCTACGGTGTAAATGATCTGCGTCTTTTCTTTGAAAATGATCTACGTTTTTTACGTCAATTCAATTAAGAGTATTACACAATGAAATTTAGTGAAAAATGGTTACGTGAGTGGGTTAATCCAAATATTGACTCAGCAACACTTGCAGAACAATTAACGCAAGCTGGCTTAGAAGTCGATGCAATTGAAGCTGTTGCAGGTGATTTTACGGGCGTGGTAGTGGGGCAAGTTGTTTCTGTTGAACCTCACCCTGATGCGGATAAGTTACGTTGCTGTAAAGTCGATGTTGCTGGTGATGAATTGTTGTCTATTGTTTGTGGTGCTGCCAATGTTAGACAAGATTTAAAAATTCCTGTTGCTGTCGTCGGCTCAGTTTTGCCGGGTAACTTCAAAATTAAAAAAGCCAAACTACGCGGCGTTGAATCTTTTGGTATGTTATGTGGTGCTAGCGAAATTGGTTTAGTCGACAACGTTAAAGGTTTGATGGAATTAGCTGATGATGCACCTGTTGGAACCGATCTCAGAGACTATTTAGATCTTGATGATGTATCGATAGATGTTGATTTAACACCTAACCGTAGTGATTGCCTAGGTATCGCGGGTATTGCTCGTGAAGTAGGTGTATTAACTGGCTGTGATGTAACACGGTGGCCAGCAGAAGCAATTACCGAGCAATCAAAAAGAACATTTAATGTCACTGTTGACGCGACTGCGGATTGTCCACGATATATTGGTCGAGTGATAGAAAACGTCAATGTAAAGGCAGAAACACCTTTATGGATGCAAGAAAAGTTACGTCGTAGTGGTGTGCGTAGTTTAGGCCCTATTGTCGATGTGACAAATTATGTGATGCTTGAGCTAGGTCAGCCAATGCATGCTTTTGACTTAGATAAACTAAGTGGTGGCATTACTGTTCGCTTAGCAAAAACAAATGAGAAATTGACCTTATTGGATGGGCAAGAAGTTACGATTACAGACAATACGCTTGTTATTGCTGATGATGAATCTGCTTTAGCGCTTGCGGGTATTATGGGCGGTGAAGCATCAAGTGTTAGCGATGATACCAAAAATATATTTTTAGAAGCTGCACATTTTAACCCATTAGCTATTGCTGGTCGTGCTCGTGCTTATGGCTTGCATACAGATTCATCTCATCGCTTTGAACGAGGTGTTGATCCTGAACTCCCGCGCGCGGCAATAGAGCGCGCTACAGCGTTATTATTAGATATTGTGGGGGGTAAAGCGGGTCCGGTTACTGAAACGGTTTCTGAATCAGACTTACCTCAGCAAAAAATTATAACTTTACGAGCTTCAAGAATCAAACGTGTATTAGGAATTGCTATAGATTCTGCACAAGTTGAAGATCAGTTAACACGTTTAGGTTTGACGGTTGTTGCCCAAGACGATGCGTGGCAAGTAACGGTACCCACTTTCCGTTTTGATTTAGCAATTGAAGTTGATTTGATTGAAGAATTAGGCCGGTTGTATGGCTATGATAAATTGCCCGAAACACGACCACAAGGCACGGTTTTAACAGCTGATATTTCAGAACACACAATAGCGACACATCGATTGCTGTCGTTATTAGTAGATCGAGGTTATCAAGAAGCTATTACCTATAGTTTTGGTGATCCTACAGTTCAACAGCATTTAGCTGTAGAAGGTGAACAAGCCATTGAGTTAGCGAATCCTATTTCAGCTGAGTTATCAGTTATGCGGACATCGCTATGGCCGGGTTTAATCCAAGCGTTAGTTTATAATTTAAATAGACAGCACGATCGTATACGCCTATTTGAAGTCGGTCGTAGTTTTAGTGGCACAAAAGATAATGTCGAGCAGCATCGTCAAATTGCAGGTGTGATCTGCGGTAGCCGCTATGCAGAACAATGGGCAGAAAAACAACGGCTGGTTGACTTTTTTGATATTAAAGCTGATGTTGAGGCGCTATTGGATTTAGGTGGCGAAGAAAATATACGTTTTGTTTCAGAACAACACCCAGCCCTACATCCAGGCCAATCAGCACGAATATATCAAGGTGATATTGCCATTGGCTGGGTAGGCGCATTACATCCAAAATTGAATGAACCATTAGAGTTAAGTGCCAAAGCCTATGTCTTTGAATTGACATTATCATCAGTGCTTAAAGCGAAGGTACCTTCATTTGAAATGTTATCCAAATTCCCTGCAATTCGCCGGGATTTGGCCTTGTTAGTCAATACTACGGTAACTGCAGGTGAAATTGAACATTGCCTGAATGGTGTAAGATCTGATATTCTTAAGTCAATTCAATTATTTGACGTGTATAGCGGAGCCGGAGTCGAGCTTGATAAGAAGAGTATTGCAATAGCATTTCAGTTGCAACATTCAGAGCGAACATTGACTGATGAAGAGGTTGATGCAGTGATAGAAACTGTGGCCAAAACCTTGAATCAACAAGTCGGTGCAACGATAAGAGCGTAAGCATACACTAGCTAAAAATAATATTTAGGGGAACACATGGCACTTACAAAAGCCGATATAACAGAACAACTTTATGATGAATTAGGCTTTAATAAGCGTGAAGCAAAAGAACTTGTAGAAATGTTTTTTGAAGAAATTCGAGGCGCATTAGAAGCAGGAGAAGCGGTTAAATTATCAGGTTTTGGTAATTTCGAACTACGCGATAAAAGTGAACGTCCAGGTAGAAACCCTAAAACGGGGGAAGAAATTCCTATTACAGCACGTCGTGTAGTAACTTTCCGCCCGGGACAGAAACTAAAGGCTAGGGTGGATACATATGCTAGAAGCGAGTAATAATAACGAATTACCAGTAATACCAAGTAAACGCTATTTCACTATCGGTGAAGTAAGCGAACTATGTGGTGTGAAGCCGCATGTATTGCGATACTGGGAACAAGAATTTACTCAGCTAAAACCGGTAAAGCGCCGTGGCAATCGACGTTATTACCAACGCCATGATGTTGTGCTTATTCGTGAAATTCGTGGTTTGTTATACGAGCAAGGCTTCACTATTGGTGGAGCGCGCCACCAACTTGAAAATGAAGGTAAGCCTGAATCAAATCAAGATAAAAAACAACTAATTCGAGAAATGCTTTTAGAATTAGAAGAGCTCCACGCATTATTAGCATAAGTGAACTTAAAGTTATGAAAAAAGGGAAGGCAATCAAATTGTCTTCCCTTTTTTATTTAAGCTGAGAATGGTCACGGGTATAACTGCCGTTTTGAGTTAAATGGATCTTGTAGTCTATTTTCAAACTTAATCATAAATCTATTGAGGGCTAATTTCTGATTGCTATTGTTTAGAAATCGTAACGATACCCTAGTAAGAAAAAGAAATTTCTGATCCATTCATCATTAGAACCCACAACTTTATTATGTTCCCAG
>CAYSGK010000196.1:0-3976 GCA_964430395.1 uncultured Methylophaga sp. | reverse complement strand
AATAGCTTCTTCACTATCTTTAAACTCTTTCACTATTAAATCACAACGCCTTAATTCCGGAACGCTAGTATTTGAAATTACTTTTTCCCAAAACCAGGTTTGTGTTGCCATTTTATCTTGTCCCTGTGATCGCCCAACATCAGGCCACTGCAATAAAGAATTCATTTCATTTATCTGATTCAGCGCAACCCACTCTGCATAAGATTTTTTTTCTAAGTAATGAAGTGTATTTACACTTTCACCACCAAGCTTAACTAATGCTGATAGCGCAAATGCTAAAATTGCCACCGCCACCATAACTTCAATTAGCGTCATTCCTTGTAGTCGCTTATGGTTTGGTACTGTTTTCAAATGACAACAAGCCATCTTCCTGCCCTATTATTTGATACATCGTATTTTGATTTTGCAGTCCAATCTTGATGGTGAAAGGGATCATCTCACCGCTGGAAAGCAATATGATTTTCGGTGATGACAACGTTACTTCATCTTCCCCCAAAAACGTCACCGCATCACCATCAATAACGTATGATAATTTAATGCCTTCACCAAGCTTATGGGTTCCAAATTGTTTGTCTTCTAATAATTCCCACTTATCTTTTTCTAGTTGAGAAAAAAAATACTGTGTTGGCTGGATCGTGAGCCCCATTTCAACATCTTGGGTAATAGCCTCATCTTGTGCTAATTTGATTACCTGAAATAATCGTCGTGTTTCATTTTTTAATACTTTATTATCGTTTGGAGACAAGGAAAACATCACCATGCCAGCAAATAAAGCAATAATAATTACAACAAGTAATATTTCAAGCAAGGTGAAAGCACGTTGCGATCGACTGTTCATAAACTAGTTTTGCTCAACATCCCAATTAGTGATATCAGCATTTACCCCTTCGCCACCTTCTTCACCATCTGCACCTAAAGAATACAAGTCATAAAATTTACCTTTAACGCCTGGTTGCAAATATAAATAATCACGTCCCCAGGGATCTTTAGGCAAGGTTTTGATGTAGCCACCCACTTTATATATTTTTGGGATAGGTGCTGTCGTTGGTTTGCTCACTAATGCTTCTAAACCTTGATTCGTGGTTGGGTAGTTATAATTATCTAAACGATACAGATCAAGAGCGGCTTCTAAAGCTGTAATATCTGCTCTTACTTTAGTGATCCTAGCTTCATCCGCGCGCCCTAGTAGTTGTGGTGCAACTACCATTGCCATAATGCCGATAATAACTACAACGACCATAATTTCTAACAAGGTAAAGCCCGCTTGCTGCTTGGGCACTTGTTTCATTGTTAACATTCTATATTCCTTAAACTCTTAATCAGTTTTACGTCGCTATCCAACTAAACTATTTAATTCAAAAATAGGCAATAAGATGGCCATCACGATAAAGAGAACTATGCCTCCCATCAATAAAATTAATAATGGTTCAAACAAGCCTAACACCATTGAGAGCATTGTTTTGTGATCCCGTTCTTGATTAGAAGCGATATGCTCCAACATCTCTCCTAATTTGCCACTTTTTTCGCCATTAGCAATCATGTGTAACATCATGGGAGGAAAGTAACCTGTTTCCATCAAAGCTTGATGTAGGCTAGAACCTTCGTGCAAATGATTAGCCGATCGACTTATTGCTTGTTGTAAACAGGAATTATTAAGCACCCGACCTGCAATTTCTAATGCGTCTAGTAACGGCAGGCCACTAGAAATTAACACACTCAGTGTATGAGAAAATCGTGAGGCATTTACATTAAGAACTACCTTTCCAATGAAAGGTAAAGCAAGTAGGTTTTTATCAAACCGATAGCGAAAGGATCTATTCTTAAGTCCCCATTTCAAGCCATATCCCACCAAAATCAAAATAACTAAGGTTATTAGCCAATAATTTTTTACCGCATCACTTACCATGATTAAGATTCGGGTCGCGAGGGGTAGTGCTTGCCCTGCCGTTACAAACTGCTCTACTACTCTAGGCACTACAAAAGCTAATAATCCTGCAATTACGAGAATTGCGACACTGGTTAAAATAGCAGGATAAAGTAACGCCAGCTTTGTTTGTTGACGTAGCGCCTGACGCTGCTCAATATGATCACTTAATCTGATCAAGACATCACCTAATGTTCCTGAGTCTTCCCCCGCAGCAACCATGGAACAATACAATGTATCAAAAGCACCTGGATAATCTGCAAAACTTTCAGCCAACGTTTTACCTTCAAGTACACCCGTTCTTACAGATAAAATAATTCCAGTTAAACGCTCTTTTTCACACTGCTGGGCAACGGCTGACAAAGCTTCATCTAATGGTAAGCCAGATTGTATTAATGTTGCTAATTGTCGTGTAATTAAAGCTAACTCTGCAATACTGAGCTGATATTTTTTTTGTGACGAGATAGATCTCGTAATCGGTGTAACAGAAACAGGTGACAACCCTTGCTCTCGCAATTGTTTACGAACCTGTCGTGGAGCATCGCCCTCAATGAGCCCTCGCTTTTCACGACCTTTATCATTGAGCGCTACATATTGAAAAGTGGCCATGTTCTATATTCTCAAATGAGGACTTTTAGTCGTCAACCGTAACACGCAGCACTTCTTCTAGTGTAGTGATGCCTTCTATTACCAAGTTATAACCATAAGATCTCATGCTGGGTGATGTTTCACGAATATACTCCAAAATTACAGCCTCACTATCTTCATCATGAATCATTTTTTGTATTGTACTGTCGACTACTAATAATTCATAAATCCCTGTTCGCCCCTGATAACCAGAGTGATTACACTCAGAACACCCCACTGCTTGCCAAAGCGAAACTGATTGATCGGTTGGCAACCCCAATTTTTTTTTATCTGAATTATTAGCATCATGAGACTTTTTACAATATTCGCATAAACACCGCACTAAACGTTGCGCTAAAATCCCTAACAAGCTACTTGCGAATAAAAAAGGCTCCACCTTCATATCGATTAAGCGTGTAATCGCACCAACAGCAGTGTTTGTATGTAGAGTTGCTAATACTAAATGCCCTGTAAGGCTCGCTTGAACGGCAATTTGTGCTGTTTCAAGATCACGAATTTCACCCACCATTACCACATCAGGATCTTGACGTAATATTGCCCTCAAGCCAGAAGCAAAATCAAGGTTTGCCTTGGCATTCACTTGAGTCTGTCCTATACCATCAAGATCATATTCAATCGGATCCTCAATAGTAAGAATATTACGTGTGTCGTTATTTAGTGCTGAAAGTTGAGCATAAAGTGTCGTTGTTTTGCCTGAGCCTGTTGGCCCTGTAACTAATACTATTCCATGAGGCTTTTTGATGATCTCGCTAAGGTTCGATAGCAATGTTTCTGGCATGCCTAAAGAGCTTAATTCCAGCTGTGTAGCCTGTCTATCTAATATTCGCAGCACAATGCGCTCTCCATGCTTTGAAGGCAGTGACGAAACACGTGCATCAACAGCCCTGCCACCGATTCTTAATGAAATTCGACCATCTTGAGGCACGCGTTTCTCAGCAATATCTAATTTCGCCATAATCTTCAAACGAGATATTAAAAAAGGGGCTATTTTCCGTGGTGGCCGAAGTAGCTCACGCAATACGCCATCGACACGGATCCGAATAACTAAATCTTGCTCAAAAGACTCAATATGAATATCTGATGCCTGGACTTTAATTGCTTCAGACAAGATCACATTTATTAACTTTATAACAGGGGCATCATTTTCTGCTTCTAATAAATCTTCAAGTTGTGGCAATTCGTCCGCCAATTGAAATAAGTCTAATTCATCACCCAAATCATCCATTACACGCTGAGCTTCACCCTTATTATGGTCAAAAGCAGCCACCAAGAGTAATTCAAAAACGTCGTCTGTCACTTCTTTCAGCATAACTGGAGAAGCCAAATATCGGCGACTTTCATTAATTGCTGACAAGGATGTTCGGTTCAGATAGCTAAGCCCTAAACGATCAGAAAAAACCTTGC
>CAYSGK010000195.1:0-3989 GCA_964430395.1 uncultured Methylophaga sp. | reverse complement strand
GCCTCTTCAAAACCTACTTCGGTAAAGATAAGGTAAATCATTACTTTTCGATTGCTAAATACGCATTTTCTGAGATATCAGACCATGCATCATTTTTCTGTCTAAAAGCCTGATAGGCATCATAAACATGCTCAAATTTTGGATTGTTGGCCGCTTCTTCGGCTAATGTTTCGTTTGTTAACGTTTTTAACTTAGCTAAAACATCATCTGGGAAGCGATGTATTTCAATACCTTCTCTCTCTTTTAATTCTTGTAAGGCCGCCATATTTTTTTGCTCCATTTCAGATAACATGCGCACGTTCTCAGCCATCGCTGCATTGCTGATAATAGCTTGCAAGTCAGCAGGCAATGAATCCCATGCGCGTTGATTAATGGTGAGTTCTAGTACTGTACCTGGCTCATGCCAGCCAGGATAATAATAATGTTTAGCTGCGCGGTATAACCCCAAACGTTGATCATGAAAAGGACCAATCCATTCTGTGGCATCAATCGTATTACGTTCTAGTGCTGTATAAACTTCACTACCAGCAAGTAGAATGGGGTTGCCGCCTGCTTTAGCAAGTACTTTACCGCCAAGTCCCGGAATACGCATTTTCAAACCTTTTAAATCGTCAACAGAATTGATTTCTTTATTAAACCAGCCCCCCATTTGCACACCGGTATTACCCAGTGGGAAGGGTACAACATGAAAGGGTTTATACACTTCTCGCCATAGATCCAAACCGCCACCATCATAAAGCCAAGCATTCATGCCGCGTGCAGTCATACCAAAGGGTACAGTAGAGAAAAATTGTGCTTCAGGTACTTTGCCAGCCCAGTAATAGGCGCTACCATGGCCCATTTCAACTGTGCCTTGTGATACGGCATCAAATGTTTGCAATGCAGGAATTAATTCGCCACCGGCATAGACCTTGATATTTAATCTGCCATTTGACATAGCTTTGATATTTTCAGCAAAGCGTTCAGCGCCCTCTTGCAAAACGGGGAAGCCAGGCGGCCAAGTGGTGACCATTTTCCAATTATAGGTTTTGCTGTTATCAATAGTTTGGGCAACGCCGTTACCTGATTGTTCTTCATTACACGCAGTAAGAATAATACTTAATGTTGCAAGGAGTAGAATAAAAGCATATTTCATTTTGATGTTCCTGATTCTATAATTAGCTATAATAAATACCGTCATTCCGGTAGTCTTTTAGCCGGAATCTGAGCAATAGTAAGACTCCCGCTAAAAACATGCGGGAGTGACGGGTATGCATGTTAAAAGATTCCGGCTAAAAGACTACCGGAATGAGGTAACCGCCGGGTAAATGACGCTACTTTTCTATTTCAAACTTTCTCCAGCTTAGCATAAGCAGTGACCAACCACTTGCTACCTGCATGTTTAAAATTAACTTGAACGCGAGCACTTTTTCCTGAACCTTCGGTATCGATCACGATACCACCGCCAAACTTATGATGATGTACTTCTTGACCAGGGTTAAAGCCAGTTTCATTAATTGCAGTGGTATGTTTCGGGGCTGAAAATGTTGAGTTGCCACGAGTGACTGTATTGCTTCTAGCCCGAATTTCTTCAACTCGCTCTCTAGGTATTTCACGTAAAAAACGTGAAGGAGTTGGTGACATTTCTTGACCATATAAAAAGCGTGATTCAGTATGCATCAAATAAAGTGTTGTTCTAGCCCGAGTCATACCGACATAACAAAGGCGTCGTTCTTCTGCAAGACGATGGGGATCATCGCTGGATTTCTGGCCGGGAAATAAACCTTCTTCCATACCCACCATAAAAACAACTGGAAACTCTAAACCTTTTGCTGAATGTAAGGTCATCAGTTGTACGCAGTCTTCCCATTGGTCAGCCTGATTTTCGCCTGCTTCTAATGCTGCATGAGCTAAGAATGCATCTAACAAAGGCATATCTGCGGTTTCTTCATCATCAGGGCGTTCGAACATGCGCGTTGCATTGATCAGTTCATCTAAGTTTTCAATGCGTCCCTGACCTTTTTCAGTTTTGTCTTTTTCAAAGTGTGTGCGTAAGCCACTTTCATCGATGACTAATGTAGTTAACTCATGCAAAGGTATTGAGTCATCTTCTGGTGTTAAAGAATCGATTAAGGTTAAAAAGCCTGTGAGTGCATTGCTGGCACGGGCAGTAAAGAATTTTGTCGCTAATAAATCAACAGCCGCTTGCCATAGGGTTTGATTCTGTTCTCGGGCATACTGACGTAATTGGGTAAGCGTCGATGCACCAATGCCGCGAGTGGGCGTATTGACTACACGTTCAAATGCAGCATCATCATTTCGATTTGCGACTAGCCTCATATACGCAAGAACATCTTTAATTTCAGCACGGTCAAAAAAGCGTAAGCCGCCATAAACACGATAAGGCATATTCGCTTGCATTAAGGCTTCTTCAATTACGCGTGATTGGGCGTTAGAACGATATAAAACCGCATGGTCAGCACGCTTGCCACCGGCATCAACAGATGATTTCACCTGCCCAACTAAGTAACCCGCTTCATCGCGTTCGTTATAGGCGTTATAAAGTTGAATCAGTTTGCCATCGTCATCATCCGTCCACAGTTCTTTGCCAAGGCGGTCGCTATTATTAGCGATCACGGCATTCGCACCGGCGAGGATATTACCTGTTGAACGATAGTTTTGTTCTAGGCGAATTGAGCTGGCATCAGCATAATCTTGGTGAAATTTTTGAATGTTTTCAATTTTAGCACCGCGCCAACCATAGATTGATTGATCATCATCGCCAACAATAAATAAATGACCTGTTTCACCAGCAAGCAAACGTAACCATGCATATTGAATGGCATTGGTATCTTGGAACTCATCGACTAATATTTGTTGGAAGCGTTGCTGATAGTTAGCAAGAATATCAGGGCGTTTAAGCCACAACTCATGGCTTCGTAGTAATATTTCACCAAAATCAATTACGCCAGCGCGTTGGCAGGCATCTTCATAGGCTTGATAAATTGCCAACATTTTCTGAGAATAGGGGTCATTGCCTGCTTGAATATGTTTGGCTCGTAAACCCTCATCTTTTTGAGCGTTGATATACCACTGAGCTTGTTTGGGTGGCCATTGTGCCTCGTCTAGTTCCATGCCGCGGATAATACGTTTTAGCATGCGCAGTTGATCATCACTGTCTAAGATTTGAAAACTTTGTGGTAAATCCGCATCTTTCCAATGAGCACGAAGTAAACGATGTGCTAACCCGTGGAATGTGCCGACCCACATACCGCCAACAGGGTAGCCCAGCACGTCTTCAATCTTGCCGCGCATCTCTTTAGCCGCTTTATTGGTAAAGGTTACCGCTAAGATATTGGCAGGGGATAAGCCTTCTGCTTGAATAAGCCAAGCAATTCGATGAACTAAAACCCGTGTTTTACCACTGCCAGCACCGGCTAGAATGCGCGCGTGACCTAATGGTGCGGCAACAGCTTCGCGCTGGGGTTTGTTTAAACCGTTGAGTAGTTCAGAAACATCCATAGTGTGTTTGGGTATATACAGAAAAACACTGGGCATATTTTTATACCCAGTGTTTTTTGTAATGTTACATGTTAGGTTTTCTTGTTAGAAAGCCTGAAGAATCGTTAGATGTTGCTATCTAAAAATGCGGTCAATTGTGATTTTGTTAAAGCACCTACTTTAGTGGCTTCAACTTCTCCGTCTTTGAACAACATCAGTGTTGGGATGCCGCGAATACCGTAACGAGGAGGTGTTTCCGAGTTTTCATCAATATTTAGTTTGCAAACAGTTAATTTGCCTGCGTATTCAGCGCCAATTTCTTCAAGAATAGGGGCAATCATTTTACAAGGACCACACCATTCAGCCCAATAATCAACTAATACAGGTAAGTCAGACTGCAATACTAGGCTTTCAAAATCGCCATCGGTCACATTGGTGACATTTTCACTCATGTTCAATCTCCAGTGGTATATAAAGTATTGGGAGGCTATACTCACCTACCAACAATA
>CAYSGK010000194.1:0-3997 GCA_964430395.1 uncultured Methylophaga sp. | reverse complement strand
TATCAATATCTAAAGACAATACACGGTTAAGACCACGCATATCAATATGCAAAGAACCACTATGAGCTATTTGCCCGCCCATGCTATATCGTCCCCCGCCAATAGAAATCGCTTTGTTATTACGCTCTACCATCTCCTGTAGTTGAGCTACACTACCGGGGATATAGACATCATCAACATTGGTAGTATAAAGCCGAGTGACATCAGTCACTGGGTTGCTAAAATTGGTTGGCGAATTCTTCATTCTTATTATTTTTACATCAACTTGATTAAAAGTATAGTGATATGCTGTGTTGGAGTCATAGATAACCCATCCCGATGAAGAAGTTTGTCCAGCATACAGACATAATACTCTGAACCGCTCCAAGCTTACCGGAGACTTGTTTAATAGAGTCAGGCCACCAAGGCTAACTCTTCAGTTTGCCTATAATACAACTTTTCATATTCGGCTGGTGGGATATTTCCATCTCCCGCAAACCGTCGCCAAATCAAAAGGTGATTCACCTAGATAACTATTGCTTAAGTCACTTTGTACGTACATCAAACTTCTATAATAAAGAGCTTATATACCCGTGACTTTAAATATAAGTATGTACACCTGTATATATTGTGACAAACCAAGCTTGCCTTATTAAATATCAAATACACAAGCCATATTTTCTTGCGTTAAAAGCTAAGCCCTGTATAATCCCAGCGCTTAACGGCAGGCGCGTAGCTCAGTTGGTTAGAGCACTACCTTGACATGGTAGGGGTCGGTGGTTCGAATCCACTCGTGCCTACCAAATATATTTGGTAGTGAGAGTGGTGAGAGCCACTGTTCGACAAAGCTGTCCGGACAGGCAATGTTCCTGACATTGCTACTGCATACACTCCATCCGTGGAGATAAACAATTTTGAATTGTGCGTAGCAAACCCGTAGGGTGGAGGGCAGGAAGCACGGAATCCACTCGTGCCTACCAAATTAATTTATTTGAGGCTCCTTAAGGAGTTTTTTAGTTTTTACGGCCCTTTGTATCGGTCAGGAACATTATAATGATTTCAGTAACACTTCCCGATGGCAGTCAACGCCAGTTTGATCACCCTGTATCTATTTTTGATGTTGCCAATGATATTGGTGCAGGTTTAGCGCGCGCGGCTTTAGCTGGCAAGGTTAATGGTGAGCTAGTTGATACTACTTATACTATCGACCAAGATGCAGATGTAGCGATTATCACTGAGCGAGATGATGAAGGCTTAGATATTATTCGTCACTCGACATCGCATTTGATGGCGCAAGCAGTGAAACAATTGTTTCCTGAAGCACAAGTTACCATTGGTCCGGTTATTGAAGATGGCTTTTATTACGACTTTTCATATGCGCCGGGCTTTACGCCTGAAGATTTAGCTAGCATTGAAAAACGTATGCAAGAAATCGTTAAGCAAGATATTGCCGTTGTACGTGAAGAAGTGTCTCGCGAAGCGGGCATTGAATTGTTTCGTGAAATGGGCGAAGACTATAAAGCAGAAATTTTGGAAGACATTCCAAAAGGTGAAACATTATCATTATACCGACAAGGAGATTTTATTGATCTTTGCCGTGGACCTCATGTGCCTAGTACGGGCAAACTAAAAGCATTCAAATTAATGAAACTGGCGGGTGCCTATTGGCGTGGTAATTCCGATAATGAAATGCTACAACGCGTTTACGGCACAGCATGGCAAGACAAAAAAGCCTTAAAACAATATATTTTCCGCTTAGAAGAAGCAGAAAAGCGTGATCATCGTAAAATTGCTAAAAATTTAGATCTCTTCCATCTGCAAGAAGAAGCGCCGGGCATGATTTTCTGGCATGACAATGGCTGGCGGATTTATCGTGAAGTCGAAAATTATATTCGAGATGTCTTGCAAAAAAATGATTATCAAGAAGTACGTACACCACAAGTAGTGGATCGTTCTCTATGGGAAAAATCAGGTCATTGGGATAAATTTGGTGACATGATATTCACCACTGAAACTGATAATCGTGATTATGCCATCAAGCCAATGAATTGCCCATGTCATGTGCAGATCTTTAACCAAGGTCTAAAAAGCTATCGCGATTTGCCACTTCGTATGGCGGAGTTTGGCTCATGTCATCGTAATGAACCCTCGGGTACATTACATGGTTTGATGCGCTTGCGTAGCTTTACTCAAGATGATGCGCATATTTTTTGTACGGAAGATCAGATTCAGTCTGAAGTATCTGTATTTATGGACTTATTGCAAGATGTGTATGCTGATTTTGGCTTTAATGAAATTATCGTTAAATTATCGACACGCCCTGAAAATCGTGTAGGTAGTGATGAGGTGTGGGATAAAGCCGAGCATGCATTAGAGCGCGCTTTAAATGACAAAGGACTAGATTGGGACTTGCAGCCGGGCGAGGGTGCATTTTATGGTCCTAAAATTGAATTTTCTCTTAAAGATTGTCTGGGTCGAGTCTGGCAGTGCGGTACGATTCAAGTTGATTTCTCGATGCCAGGCCGTCTAGATGCAACTTATATTGCGGATGACGGTAGTAAACAAGTGCCTGTTATGTTGCACCGCGCTATTTTAGGATCGCTCGAACGCTTTATCGGTATTTTGGTTGAAGAATATGCGGGATCGTTCCCAACTTGGTTAGCGCCACGCCAAATTGTGGTGATGGGAATCAGCCAAAATCAGTCCGAATATGTTAAGAAAATCACAAAAGAATTGCAAAATAAAGGCTTTAGAGCAGATTTAGACTTGAGAAATGAGAAGATAGGCTATAAAATACGCGAGCAAACATTGCGCCGGGTACCTTATTTAATTGTAGTTGGGGATCGCGAAGCGCAACAGAACGCCGTGGCAGTACGTACTCGCAAGGGTGAAGACTTGGGTGTAATGACACTTGATGAATTCGCAGAAATCTTGCGCAAAGACGTTGCTGGTCGCGGGAGAATTCAGGATGTTGCTATTGATTCTGAATAAGCTAGCTTGAGATTCAATATTTTTAAGGGCAAGGCACCATTCATTAGCAATAGTTATTCTATTACTAATGAATAGTAACGCCGCCTATTGAAAATAGTGGGCTCAAGATACTTGTTCATGAATTGATAGCGGCATCCTTAAATTTTAGAGGACTAGAAATATCGCTACTGATGATAAAAAGCTAAATGGTGAAATAACAGCCAGAGAAGTTCGCCTAACTGGCGTAGATGGAGAGCAATTAGGTATTGTTCCATTGGCAAAGGCCATGGCATTAGCAGAAGAAGCGGATTTAGATTTGGTGGAGATCTCGGCGCAAGCCAAGCCACCAGTTTGCCGTATTATGGATTATGGCAAGTATGTGTTTGAAGCTAATAAGCAAAAACAAATTGCAAAGAAAAAGCAGAAGCAGATACAAGTGAAAGAGATCAAGTTTAGACCAGGGACGGAAGAAGGGGATTATCAGGTAAAACTACGCAACCTGACACGTTTCCTTGAAGAGGGGAATAAAACTAAAGTGAGTCTTCGTTTTCGCGGACGTGAGATGGCGCATCAGGACTTAGGATTGAAGCTACTCAAACGAGTAGCAGAAGATCTTAAAGAACTGTCAGTCATTGAGCAGCATCCTAAAAAGGAAGGTAGACAAATGATTATGGTTTTAGCACCCAGTAAAAAGTAATGACAATCTCGTTTTGGGATTGACATCAATAATAATTAATTACGAATGCGGAGTTCGAAATAATGCCAAAGTTAAAAACACACCGAGGTGCTGCCAAGCGCTTCAAAAAGACGGGTAGCGGAAAATTTAAGCGCTCACAAGCGTTTACTAGCCACATCCTTACTAAGAAAAGCACTAAGCGGAAACGCCAATTGCGTTCTACATTAATGATTTGCAAGTCAGATCATATGTCTGTTCGCAAAATGTTGCCTAATCACTAATTAAGGAGTTATCTCATGCCAAGAGTAAAACGTGGTGTAGTCGCTCATGCGCGACACAAAAAAGTTATCAAACAGGCCAAAGGTTACAGTG
>CAYSGK010000193.1:0-4019 GCA_964430395.1 uncultured Methylophaga sp. | reverse complement strand
ATATCAGAAAAAGTGGGGTGTACTGCTGAGACACTAAGAAAATGGTTGCGTCAAACAGAGGTAGATCAAGGTCAACGTGATGGTATAAGCAGTGACGAGCTTGCACGTGTCAAAGCATTGGAACGAGAAAATAAAGAACTTAAGCAGGCCAATGAAATCTTGCGCAAGGCAGCGGCTTTTTTTGCCCAGGCGGAGCTCGACCGCCCACCGAGAAAATGATTGAATTCATTGACAAACAGCGTAATAAACATGGGGTCGAGCCAATTTGCCAACAATTGCCTATTGCCCCTTCGACTTATTATCAGCACAAACGATACCAACACGATCCTGAGCTTCGCAGTGAACGTTATAAGCACGACAGGTGGCTTGAAATAGAGATCACACGAGTCTATGAAGACAATATGCAGGTATACGGTGCTAGAAAAGTCTGGCGGCAGCTTCATCGAGAAAACATACCGGTAGCACGCTGTACCGTAGCACGGTTAATGAATAGGTTGGCACTACAGGGTGCGGTGAGAGGAAAACACTGCAAAACAACGGTCAGCGAAGCTGAATTATTCAAGCCCGAAGACAAGGTTAATCGCCAATTTATGGCCGATAGACCGAACCAGCTTTGGGTAGCTGATATTACCTATGTTTCTACATGGAGAGGATTTGTTTATGTTGCCTTTATAATTGATGTATTTGCACGATGTATCGTGGGCTGGCGCGTCAGCAAAACACTGCATACAGAGCTCGTGTTAGATGCACTAGAACAAGCGTTATGGGCGAGAAAGCCAGAAAAAGGCCTGATCCACCATAGTGATCACGGCAGTCAATATTTATCGATTAAATACACAGAACGTTTAACCGAAGCAGGGATTGATGCATCGGTCGGAAGCGTCGGTGATTCCTATGATAATGCGTTAGCAGAAACGATTAATGGCTTGTATAAAACAGAAGTTATTTACAGAACAACATGGAAAACAATAGAGTCAGTGGAATATGCCACATTAACATGGGTGGATTGGTTCAATCATCGACGATTATTGGAGCCTATTGGCAATATTCCTCCGGCTGAATTTGAAAAACTGTATTATGATAACCAAGAAGAGTCAGTCAAGGTGGCATGACTCAAGCAAATAGGTCTCCGATAATCTCGGGGCGGTTCACTTCTATGGGGGCGAGGTCAAAGTGAATAAATTATTGGCAGGCTTGATTGTAATTGGGGCGGGCATCATTATTGTATCTGGTTTTATGCTGGCTCAAATAAACGAACAAGAGGTGGAGATGGCACAAAGCGATCAAACGGTAGCACAAAACGAAACCAGTAAAAAAATACAGGAAAATAATTCAGAGATACAAATAAACACTTCTTCAGTAGCCAAACAGCAACCACAAGAACCCAAGCAGCAGCCACAACAATTAATAACAAAACAGAATCAGGAAACAACACGGCAACCATGGCGGTTGGCGAGTAAGGCTGAACAAATTTCAACCATTGGGGATGAATATGTTGAATACATCAAGCTTGACAATAAAGATGCATTAGATGTTACCGAAGGGGATAAGCTTTCATTATTAATCCCTCAAGAAAACTGGATATATGAAGGCACAGTTGAAGAGTCAACCAAAGACTATGGCGGTGATGTTGTTCTCTCAGAAGGTACGCTCGATGCTCAAAATGAATTTGCTTCATTTTCTATGGCTAAAGGTGTAGATAAAACATATGTAATGGTAATGACAGGTGAAAGTATTTACCAAATTGAAATAGATAATAAAACAGGAGTTGGGACGGTTATGGATGATCGAGAGTTGGATAAATATCGACAACATGATGATGGTGTGGCGCCAGAGGCAGAATTTTAGTAGATGGCTCAGAGCAGGTTATCTCAGGATAGCCCTTCAGATTTTGATTAAGGAGTTTAACCGTGAAGAAAGTTAATCTAGTTATTTTAATGCTGTTTTTGAGCATGTCATCGTCTATAGCTTGGTCTAATATAGAGACAATTGATGTATTAGTTGTTTATCCGCCATCGCTGGCAAACACTGACCCAAAAGCAAAAATTGCAAATATGGAGCAATATGCCAATAGAGCACTTGCCAACAGTAAGGCAAATATTCGCTTTCGTGTTGTGCATACGGAAGAAGTAGCTGTTAAAGAAGTTTCAAACAGTGGGTCAGCGCTAAATTCTTTGAGAAAAGACGAAAAAGTAAAAAAATTACGCGTTCAACATGGAGCAGATTTAGTCGTTCTACTCACTCCACCTGAAAAAAAGTGGTGTGGAAGAGGGTTTAAAATTGGTGGCGCTAACGGTGTGATATATGAGTATCAAAAATCTTATGGATATAGTACTGTTAGTTATAACTGTACGAGCTCTTTTGCACATGAATTAGGACATAATTTATCTTTAGGTCATTCCGCAAAACAGGGCTCTGTAGGTGGGCTTTATCCTTGGGGACGAGGCCACGGTGTCCAGGGTAAATTTGTTACCACAATGGCATATAGGCAAGCTTTTGGTAATGTACCTAGATTAGCCGTATTTTCTAACCCTCATATAAAAATATGCAAAAATTCGCCTTGCGGTGTGGATGAGAGAGATAAAAAAAATGGTGCAAATGCGGTTGACGTAATCAATACCGCTGGACCACAAATTGCCAGATGGTTTTCTCCCGAAATTCCTATTCCTGAAAAGAACAACCGCTCACCTGTGGCAAATGTTGATTGGGTGCTAACGGAGTCAGGCAAAGCAATTAAAATAGATGTGTTAAATAATGATGTTGATCCTGAAGGCGACAAGCTTACTGTCCGCGGCATTTTTAATGTAAATCATGGTAGAGCACGTTCTCTTCCTGGCAACAATGCGATATTGTTTACGCCAGAGAAAGGGTATATAGGACAAACCCGCTTTAACTATGAAATAATGGATGAATTTGGCAATGCGGCTACTGCACTTGTTTATGTATCTGTAGGATTAGGTGTACGTTATCGGTATTACGAAGGTCATTGGGATGATGTCAATAATTTTTCGCACTTAACACCTAAAAAAGAAGGGGTTGTTTCGGAGTTTAATTTAAGTCCAACTGAACGAGACACCGGTTTTGCACTTCGCTTCGCAGGGGTATTATCGGTGAGTCAGCCTGGCAAACATGTGTTTTATCTGAACTCTTCCCATCGTGCACGATTATTTATTGATGGCCAAGAAATCATCAGTCAGTATGGGGTAAAACAGGAGAGTAAAAAAGAAGTCCAATTAACCAAAGGTCAGCATCAAATAGAACTACATTATATGCATCCTTCAGGAACTAAATACCTTGATCTTCAGTGGGAAGGTCCAAGTGTGCGTGCATTCTTGGGGGGCAAGCTTCCTATTACACACTATGCTTTACGGCAAGGTGTATCGATGAATTCATTTCCATTTGCAAAAATGGATACACCTTTAGTTGGCCAGAATAAAACCGTAAGGATCGATGTGTTGGCTAATGATAGCGATCCTGACAATGATCCATTAAAGATAATTGAAATTAGTCAACCAGACCATGGTATTGCAAGGATTACTGGCAATAGCGTTATCTATACTCCAGACGCCGGATTCATTGGCAAGGATCGTTTTCAATACACGATCAGTGACGGACAGAGTGCAACAGCCAGTGCTATGGTGCATATTACCGTTGGTAAAGGTTTTACATATAAATACTACGAAGGCTACTGGAATAAGCTTCCTGATTTTAGTAAGTTAAAGCCAGTTAAGACTGGTATTGCAACAGATTTAATGCTGAGAGAAAAAAATCGAACCAATAATTTTGCATTCAGCTACTCGGGTAAAATTAAGATTCCAGCCACTGGTATATACTATTTTTATACTCTATCAGATGAGGGTAGCCGTCTCCTGATCGATGGCAATACAGTCGTAGATAATGATGGTTTGCACTCGCTTAGGTTTAGCATGGGTAAGATTCACCTTTCTGCAGGCGAACATAGGATCGATATTCACTATTTTGAAAGACATGGCCGTGAACGCTTGATGGTCCTATGGAGG
>CAYSGK010000192.1:1214-4026 GCA_964430395.1 uncultured Methylophaga sp. | reverse complement strand
TCTGCATTATAGTCAGAGTATTTCACACCAAGTGTGTAATGTTTCTTAAAGGTCTTTTGAGCAAGAATATCAAATTCATTACCAGCATTTAAACTGCTTTTATCTGTTTCAAAATCATGATAAACAGCGACTAATTTTGCACCTAAGACTTTACCAACAACAGTGAAATACATATCTCTCAGACCTTGTGATGGGGTAGATAAAAATTGATCTGCCCAACCTTGGAAGGCATGATTAGTGCCTAGAGGTGTTTTAAAGCTGTCTGTGCCATCACCTTCTTGCATTTCATAAGAGAATTTAGCTAACCAACCATTATATTTAGCACCTAATTCTGCTAAATAATAGTCTTGGTCGTTCATTGTGCCACTTTTATAATCATTTTGGTTAGCATACTCAGCTGTGTAGATGATTTTTACATCTTCATTTAATGGCTGTGCACCTGAGAAGCGTAAGCCCAAAGTTTTTGATGAGATTGCAGGTTTATCATTATAGTCTAAAAAGTAACCATAACCTTCAATCTTGCCGAAAGATAACCCTGAATATTGGATATTAACCAAGTGGCCATCCATATCAATATCACCGTCTTTAATGAAGGTACCTACATTACGGTTATCACCAAATATAGTATGTATCTCGTTGATATAAGCGTAGTTAATGACCGTGTTTTCAAACGATGTATTGCGGATACTTAAGGCATCGAATTCTTGATGATTTTGTCGCCATAAAACGGTACCAATAAAGCGATGAAAGGGTGCTTTACGATAGGTGATCTCTTGACGACCAAATCTGAACTCAGTACCAAAACCATTATACTGTAAATAAGCTTGACTGATTTCGGTACCGTCTGGATCAGCGACAACCGAATAAGCTGTTCTACCGTTTGTTAGGCTATTATAATTGTCGGATCCAAAATCAGAAATATCTTCAACTTCAGCAAAAGCGCTAAAACCGTGAAATTGTCCTGTTTTATAACCTAATGTTGATCTAATCGTAAAGGCATCAGCATTTTTAAGCGCGTTATTTTGGTTGACAGATTCATAGCGCGCTCTAGCCGAAAAGCTGACTTTACCACTACTTAAAGCATCAAAAAATGCATCGTCGGCCAAGGTAACAGATGGCAAACTAATCAATGCTCCAATAGTTGCTGTTAAAAGTAATTTTTTCATTTTTGTATTCCTACATAAGTTTATAAACTGCGTTTACTCCTCACAATTTGGTATGGACGCCATGCATAACTAAATGGTGCACTCCATACGTGAACTAGACGAGTAAAGGGAAACAGTAAAAAGACCGTCATCCCAAAAAATAAGTGGATCTTAAAGACCACATCAACATTTACTAATAATGATGGGTCGGGCCTTAAGTAAATAATGCTTTGAGCCCATTCTGCTAATGCAACCATCACGCCAGGATTACCTTCGTTAGCATGTCCAATTGAAATAGGAATAGTAGATAGCCCTAACAGTAGTGTTATCAGTATCCAGCTGAGAATTAATTTATCTGTACCACGGCTAGTTGCAGATACACGGGGATTAAACATACGTCTTTTCCAGAGAATAACTGCACCAACTAAGCACACGCCACCAAAAATTGCACCAGCACTGATCGCGATCCACTGGTGAGCCATATCTGAGACGCCTAGCGCATGAAAGACACTATGAGGTGTTAACAAGCCGACAAAGTGGCCAGCAAACACGGCTAGAATACCAATATGGAAAAGGTTGCTACCTATACGGAGTTGCTTGCCTTCCAATAGTTGACTTGAATCGCTTTTCCATGTGTATTGTTCACGATCAAAGCGTAACCAACTACCAAGGAAAAATGCAGTGAGAGCGATATAAGGATATGCTCCGTAAAGAAATGTATCTAAATTCATTTTATTCTCCTTAAGCTGCTTCAATTCGGGTCAAGCTAGCTCGGCCAGCAATAATAGAGATCAAGTCCGCATAGGGGCTTGCTGCTTCTTTTAAATTATCCATCAACACGCCAAAAACTTTTTTGGCATCTGATAAAAATACAGTTGATTCACTGCTATCAAGATAAGCTGCAAATTCTAAGATTAAAGGGAGGTAATCAGGTAATTCATTGGCTGATTCTGATACTTCAACACCGTAGTCTTTGTATAGCTCGCCAAGATCTATCAATGCAGGCCCTCGGTTTTTATCATCACCAAATAAATGGTGGGTCAGATGTAGGCTATGCTCAGGCACCATATCAAAAGTTTTGACATAATCAGCTTGTAAATCAAGTAGGGTTTTATCTTCCATTTGTTGAATAAAATTCTGAAGAATAGTTCGTTCTTGCTGATCGATCTCATCCGTACCGTTTGCCCATTCAGCGATTTCTGGCAAGTGTTCTATAAGCTCTTGCTCTGGGTATTGCAATAATACCGATAATATTTTGTATATTCTCATCATAAACTCCTATAGATTATCACCAGAAGGTGCTAATTCTTTTGGTTCCTTGGTCGTTTTGCGACGACGTGGGAATAAGGTGATTTTTGACACACCCGCAGAACTATCATTACCAAATGTGAAACCATTTTGACCTTGCTGAGCAAAGACATCATCCAGTACCATTTCTTCATGGCCGGTTGGAATAACAAAACGATCTTCGTAGTTTGCAATGGCAAGGTAACGATACATTTCTTTAGCTTGATCTTCGGTCAGCCCTGCGGCATCTAATACAGTTGTATCGGCAACACCCTCAACATTGACGCTACGCATATAAGAACGCATGGCAATCAAGCGATTTAGTGATGACTCAATAGGCGCTTCTTCACCTGCGGTTAATAGATTTGCTAAATATTGAA
>CAYSGK010000192.1:0-1114 GCA_964430395.1 uncultured Methylophaga sp. | reverse complement strand
GCAATGACTTCTGGATCATTAGGATCAAGGAAAATGCTGCATTGTGCCTCATATAAGTCTTGAGTGTCATCCATACTGGCGACTTCTTCAATACGGTCTGCATCGTAAAGCATAATACCGTTATAACGAATTCGACCCACACAGGATTCTGAACATACAGTTGGTAAACCAGATTCAACACGCGGGTAACAACCTGTACATTTTTCAGCTTTACCTGATTCCCAGTTATAGAATACTTTTTTGTATGGGCAGGCTGAAATACACATACGCCAGCCACGACATTTATCTTGATCGACTAAGACAATGCCATCTTCTTCACGCTTATAGATTGAGCCAGATGGGCACGATGCGATACATGAAGCATTCAAACAGTGGTTACAGATCCGTGGTAGATACATATGGAAGGTATTTTCAAACTCGCCATACATTTCTTTCTGGGCGATATCCATATTTGTATCTTTTGAGCGATGCTTGAATTCACCCGCCAAATCATCTTCCCAGTTAGGTCCCCAAGTGATTTTATCCATTTCTTCACCGGTAACTTGAGATATTGGACGAGCAGTGGGTGTTGCTTCTAATAACGGTGCATTTTGTAAATGTGCGTAGTTATAAGTAAACGGTTCATAATAATCATCAATTTCAGGCATATCTGGATTAGCGAAGATATTCAATAATCGCTTGATCTTGCTGCCTGATTTTAACTGTAATTTACCGTTATTAAGTTCCCAGCCACCATTCCATTTTTCTTGATCCTCCCAGTTTTTAGGGAAGCCAATACCCGGTTTGGATTCAACATTATTAAACCATGCGTATTCCACACCTTCGCGGTTAGTCCAAACATTTTTACATGTTACCGAACACGTATGACAGCCAATACATTTGTCTAGATTAAAGACAAGGGCAAATTGAGCACGAACTTTCATAATGAGGCCTTTGCATAATTTGAGTGCGGTTTAGGTGAAATAGAAAATAGTGCATTTTCACCAGAAAAAGGAGAAAAATAGTGAACTATTTGCCGAGTTTTTTTGTTGGAAAGGCGCATTTTATAGTTTATATAAACCGCGCTTAGATTATGTAAAAGTCTCATGCCATTCTCCTATTTTTTGCCTATGCC
>CAYSGK010000191.1:0-4054 GCA_964430395.1 uncultured Methylophaga sp. | reverse complement strand
TTTAATGTTGGTTGTTGCATGGTATTAGTATTTCTACCCTTCTCGAGCTAAGGGATATTGGCGATCATCATAATCGGCATCTTCATCGCCAGTCAGCATTTTTCGTTGTAGTTCCAGATCTTTGAAATTAAATAATTCATTATCAGCCAATTGTGATGGTGATATATTTTGTAAACTACGGAAAATATTTTCTAAACGACCGGGGTGTTGCTTTTCCCAACCTTGCAACATTTCTTTAATCACTTGGCGTTGCATATTTTCTTGTGAACCACATAAATTGCACGGAATAATTGGATATTGCTGATGGTCAGCATAGCGAATGATATCTGTTTCTTTGCAATAGGCTAGGGGTCGGATCAAAATATTAGCTTTATCATCGCTTAATAATTTTGGTGGCATTGCTTTTATTTTACTGCCATAGAACATATTTAGAAATGCAGTCTCGATAATATCATCACGATGATGGCCCAAGGCAATTTTGCTAATGCCGTTTTGTCTTGCATAGCCATATAGTGAGCCTCGCCGTAACCGTGAACATATACCGCAAGTTGTTTTACCTTCAGGCACGACCTCTTTGACGATACTGTAGGTGTCTTTTTCAATGATATGATAATCAACACCAAGTTCAGCAAGATAACTTGGCAGAATATGTTCTGGAAACCCGGGTTGTTTCTGATCAAGATTAACCGCGACAATATCAAACTTTATCGGCGCATGTTTCTGTAGATTTATCAAAATATCGAGCAGGGTATAACTATCCTTGCCACCCGATAAACAAACCATGATCTTGTCACCATCTTGAATCATATTGTAGTCAGAGATAGCTTTGCCTACATTACGGCGCAGACGTTTTTTTAATTTATTGAACTCTAACTTTTTTTTCACTGTATTTTCGGTCATTTAGATCAGGCCTGAAAAGGGTTGAACAGTAACAATCGTGTTGGGTTCAATGCCATCACATTGTTCTTCTAATAAAATAAAACAATTAGCAATACTCATGGAGCGTAAGATCCCCGATCCTTGTTCACCTGTTGTTTTAACTTGGGTGACACCGTGATTATCCTGAAACAAAATACCGCGTTGAAACTCAAAGCGCCCCGCACGTTTACGAATCGGGCTGACACAATTAACTTGAATAAGTTGTTTTACCGGAGCCGCCTCACCTGAAAGTTGTAGTAAAGCCGGCAAAGCAAATTGGTAAAAAGTCACCATCACCGAAACTGGGTTGCCCGGAAGACCAAAAAACAAAGTATTATTAATGGTGCCAAATGCAAGTGGTCGCCCTGGTTTCATCGCGATTTTCCAAAAATCGACTTTGCCTAATTCAGTTAACATTTCTTTAACGTAATCAGCATCACCTACCGAGACACCGCCTGTTGTTAATACAACATCAGCTTGCTCAGAGGCTTGTTGTAATGCTTCTCGTAATGCTTGTTTTTGGTCGGGCACTACACCCATATCAATAATTTCAACATTAAGATGACTCAGCATGCCGTGAAGTGTGTAGCGATTACTATCGTATATTTCGCCAGCTTGTAATTCTTCTCCTATTGAACGCAATTCATCACCAGTAGAAAAGAAAGCGACACGAATTCTACGTTTAACGGTCAGTTCAGCAATGCCTAAAGATGCAATTAACCCTAAATCAGCAGGAGTGATCTTATGTCCTTCACTCAGAACAGCCTCATCAATTTTGAGATCTTCCCCCGCCATGCGTACGTTTTGACCCTGCTGATGTTGACCATGAACAGTAATAAGCGTGTCATTAATTTCGACATGTTCTTGCATGATCACAGTGTCACAGTCTTCAGGCATCATCGCGCCAGTCATAATGCGAATGCATTCGCCTCGCTGGATAGCACCATCAAAGGGCTGTCCTGCAAAAGCAATGCCTATCTGTTTAAGACTAAATTTGTTGCCTGTAATGTCAGCGCCATGAATCGCGTAGCCATCCATCGCTGAATTATTATGTGGTGGCACGTTGATGGGTGAGATAATACTGTCATGTAATACATAATCTAAGGCATCTCGTAGCGTGCGTATTTCTGATCCTGTAATAGGTGAAATAAGTTTACTAATGCGCTGTGTTGCTTGCGATACACTTAAGCTATTGGGTTCATATGCATCTGCACAACTGGGTTGAGGAGTAAATTCAGCCATATTAAGCCGTCCAGTTAGAAATAAAAGTTTGAATATAATCTGCTAATTTATCAATATCATTTAGATCAAACTGATCGATAGATGTTGCAATAGGTGAAGGTGAATCTGTTGCAATAGCGATGATATTGTCATCATTAATGTGTAAAAATGGCTTATCGAGAGAGGGGCGGTGTAATTCAATTTTAGGAAAGACTTCATCTTTAAAACCTTCTACAAGAATTAAATCAATACCTTGCGATGTTATATGTGGAATAAGATCATTTAATTGAGGCTCTATCATCTCAGATGATTGCACTTCAATTAACGCCATTAGATTTCGTGAAGAGACCAAGACCTGTTGCGCGCCTGCTTGACGAATTTCATAACTATCTTTGCCTGGAATGTCTATATCAAACTTGTGGTGAGCATGTTTAATAACGGCTACAGAAATATTCCTGCTGTTTAATTCGGGGATAAGTTGGCATAGTAACGTTGTTTTACCAGTTCCACTATAAGCGGCAAAACCGAGAAGAGGTATAGATGAAGAAATAACTGATTGATATTGATTAATATCATCGAGCGTATTTAAATTGATAAAAGAATCGGTTTGGTCGGAAAAGTCTACTACAGCCAATTTATATTGTTCGAACCAAAGATCTATTTTCCGATCACCTTGTACTAGATACTGTGCCAAATCTTCTTGCAAACGAGTCGGGATCAAACTAAATACAGGCTGCATACGATCACCATCAGATGCTACGGCAATATCTGCTTGTTCATTTAATAATGTTTCCATCATGCGCTGACGATATTGAGCAGAAATCATTGGCGCATCACAAGGTGCAGTTAAAATATAATTATCGTCAATAAATTGCATGGCACTCAGCATGCCTGCTAGAGGTCCACAAAAATCTGCTACACTATCAGTAATAACCTGATAGCCAAATTGTTGATAGACTTCAATGTTTCTATTGGAATTAATGATAATAGTATCAAGCTGAGGTTTCAGCGCAGTGATAACATGTTTTATTAAAGGCTTGCCTTTAAATAACTTTAGGCCTTTATCATCTCCGCCCATGCGGCGAGCCATACCGCCAGCCAAGATAACGCCGGTAATTGATGGGGGAGAGGATATTTTCATGATAATGCGTTATTATTCTACGAAGTATTATAGATACTGAGGAAGAATGTTATGTATAAAATATGGATTTTAGGGCTTATTATACTGCTAAATACTTCTCTTGTATGGTCTAAAGACTTAAGAATAGTTGTTGTAGGATTATTTAAAAACCAAGCGGTAGTTGAAATTAATCATAAACAACAACTATTAAAAGTTGGCAAAACCAGTCCTGAAGGGGTAACACTGATTTCGGCAACGAGCAGAAAAGCGGTCTTAGAAACGAATGGTGTTAGACGTACTTATCAATTAGGAAGGGAGGTTAGTGCCAGCTTTAGCTCGACAACTGCGCAAGCAGAAGTCAATTTGTGGCCAACAAATGGTATGTATCTTACAACGGGTATTGTAAATGGCTATACTGTTGATTTTGTTGTTGATACTGGGGCTTCAGCAATAGCACTGAATGCAGAAACAGCAACAAGGGTTGGGTTAGATTATCTTGATTCTCCTAAAATCCAAATTAAAACGGCATCAGGAAATGAAATTGGCTATGACGTTAAATTAGCCTCAGTACAACTTGGTGATATTATATTGCATGATGTTCAAGCGATGGTTATTGATGGAAAAGAACCTCAGCGTGCACTGTTAGGCATGACCTTTCTTGATCAGGTAGAAATGAAGCGTTCAGATCAAAAACTAAATCTAAAACAGAAATATTAATCAAAACCATTAATACTTACCCAAGCTACGGACTATACCCAAATTACTTGAAGATGCAGATTTCAGAGCTTAGCACGA
>CAYSGK010000190.1:0-4060 GCA_964430395.1 uncultured Methylophaga sp. | reverse complement strand
CCTTTCTCAGCAATATATCGCTCAAGTCCTGCTGGCACTTCAAATCGGAAGATAACAGAACGTGCTGATTCTTGTTTTGAGATAACTTTTCCTAAACCATCAACATGCCCACTGACAAAGTGACCGCCGAGGCGATCACCCACTGCCAGCGCTTTTTCAAGGTTCACTTCTGATCCCGAAGATAAACTGCCAAGGCTTGTGCAATCAAGTGTCTCGCGTGAGACATCAAAACTTAATTTAGCATTATCCATCGCCACTACCGTTAAACATACGCCATTATTAGCAATGCTATCACCCAGTTTAACATCTGATAAATCTAAATCAGCAGATGCTACTTGCAGGCGTACATCCCCACCTTGTGTCTGTAGTGATGCAACCTTGCCAATTGCAGCAATAATGCCGGTAAACATATTATTCAGCCTTTTTGTAATTAGGAATAGCAGTGATACGCCAGTCATCACCAACAGCACGTATATCTGTAATGCTTAACGCTATATTTTGGGCCATTGTTTGTAATTCAGGCAAGTGAAATAAACCTTTTGCCGAGTCGCCCATAAGCTTTGGTGCCATATAAATAATCAGCTCATCAATCAAACCTGCATCTAATAACGCCCCATTAAGCACTGAGCCCGCTTCAACCATTATGTCATTAATATCGCGTTTTGCTAGTTCAGACATCATCGCGGATAGATCTAGCTGCCCGTCTTTTTTCTGCACGGTCAGCATATCAACAAACCGTCCATTTTTTAGTTGATTTGTTGTTACATGTAGCACCTTATAGGGATCATCAAATAGATGTGCATTTTCAGGTATATCGTGATCACCCACAACTATCCTTAGTGCTTGTCTTACCTCTTCTTCAGCGGGATACCAATCACCTTCAGGACGAACTGTTAATGCAGGATCATCGGCTAATAATGTGCCTGTTCCCGTCATAATGGCAGAGCTTTGAGCTCTAATCTTTTGCACATCTTGCCGCGCTGCAGCGCCTGTAATCCATTGGCTTTCACCAGATGCCATTGCTGTGCGACCATCCAAACTCATTGCTATTTTACTACGAACATAAGGCCGCCCTGTTCGCATACGTTTGCAAAAACCTTTATTTAATTGTTCTGCTTCATTTTCTAAAATACCGACAATGACGTCAATGCCTGCATCTTTTAGCTTAGCAATCCCCTGCCCAGCCACTTGAGGATTCGGATCTTGCATCGCAATATAAACCCGTTTCACACCGGCTTTAATTAATGCATCAGCACAAGGTGGCGTGCGTCCAAAATGGCTACAGGGTTCTAGTGTGACATAACAATCTGCATGTTGAGCTTGCTCACCGGCAGCATTCAAAGCATTAATTTCGGCATGTGGTTCACCCGCACGTTGATGCCAGCCTTCACCTACAATTTGATTATTTTTTACAATCACACATCCCACTTGTGGATTTGGATCAGTTGTAAAACGGCCTTGTTTTGCTATGCGTATAGCGCGTGCCATATAGGTTTGATTTAACAAAGTGGTCAACTACTCGCTGTGACGTTCCTGACATCGTGGACAGATGTGTCGGCCATCCTTATGATGCCAACCTTCATTTAAGGCTTCTTCCAATGAGCTTTCAGACCACGCTCTATCATCCGTTATACGACGGCCGCCCTTATCACCACGCTGTGTACTCCGGTTTTGTTCAATATAACGAATACCTTGTGGATTGCAGATATCACAAAAAATAATTACTCGAAGCATCTTAGTCCTCTCTCTTATCTTTGTTGCGGTTTTCCATACCTTCAATTACTTCTCTAAACGCATTTACATCTTGAAAACTACGATATACCGAAGCAAAGCGTACATAGGCAACCTCATCAAGTTCACGTAAGGCATCCATCACCCAGTCACCGACTAAGCGACTTTCAACTTCGCGTTCACCAGTAGCGATTAATTGCCTTACAATACCTTTAACGGCTGTGTCGATAGCATCTATACTTACAGGACGCTTTTCTAAGGCTTTTAAAAAACCAGACCGTAATTTATTTTCATCAAATACCGCTCTCGATTTATCACTTTTGATTAATCGTGGCAGCGATAATTCTGCCGTCTCATAAGTAGTAAACCGCTCTTTACATTCCACACAACTACGACGCCGACGAATCGCATCACCCTCAGTCGAAAGACGAGAATCGATTACTTTTGAATCATCAGCACCGCAGAAAGGACAACGCATTTTAGTTTAAGAATAAACTGGAAGCTTTTGACAAACAGCTAATGCTTTCGCTTTCACCTCAGCAATTACGGTCGCATCACCACGACTGTCAATTACATCACACATCCACGTAGCTAAATCTTTACACTCTTGCTCTTTAAAACCACGCGTTGTTACCGCTGGCGTACCCACTCGGATACCTGAAGTGACAAATGGAGATTGCGGATCATTAGGCACTGAGTTTTTATTGATTGTGATATTTGAATCACCTAACCATGCATCCACCTCTTTACCTGTTAAACCCGCTTCAATAAAGCTGACTAAGAATAAATGGTCATCCGTACCTTTTGAAACAACATCATAACCGCGTGCCATAAAGATTTCGGCCATCACACGAGCATTTTTAACCACTTGCTGTTGATAGGTTTTAAATTCAGGCAACATTGCTTCTTTAAAGGCAATCGCTTTAGCGGCAATCACATGCATTAAAGGACCACCTTGAAACCCCGGGAAAACCGCCGAGTTTAATTTCTTCTCAATTTCAGCATTCGCTTTAGCTAAAATTAAACCACCACGTGGACCGCGTAATGTTTTATGTGTAGTTGTTGTTGTCACATCAGCAATTTGCACCGGACTTGGGTATTCGCCTGTTGCGACCAAACCAGCCACATGTGCCATATCAACCAATAAATAAGCACCAATTGAATCAGCAATATCACGAAAACGTTGCCAATCAACTATACGAGAATACGCAGAAAAACCTGCCACCACCATTTTAGGTTTATGTTCTTGTGCTAGGCGCTCAACTTCATCGTAATCAATTTCACCTGTTTCAGGGTTCAGCCCATATGAAACAGAGTTATAAATCTTACCTGATGCACTGACCTTTGAGCCGTGAGTTAAATGACCACCATGTGCCAAACTCATACCTAAAATAGTGTCGCCAGGTTGTAAGAGTGCTAAATAAACAGCGGCATTGGCTTGTGAACCAGAATGCGGTTGCACATTGGCATAATCAGCGCCAAATAATGCTTTGGCACGATCCATTGCTAATTGCTCAGCTTGATCCACATATTCACAACCACCGTAATAGCGTTTGCCAGGGTAACCTTCTGCATATTTATTGGTTAATGAAGAGCCTTGAGCCTCCATTACACGTGGGCTACAGTAGTTTTCTGATGCAATTAATTCGATATGATCTTCTTGACGTACATTCTCTGCTTCAATCGCTTTAAATATTTCATCATCAAACCCAGCAATGCTCATGTTTTTCTTGTACACGGTGATCCCCTGTTCCTGCATTAAAAATATTCCGACTATTCTACAGCACCCTATATACTCATGACTATTAAGTTATTAACAGAATCAGGAAAATCACATGAATATCGCAATTATTGGCGCCGGTTTAATGGGGCAAGCATTATCTGAACATCTTTTAGCAGACAACCAAGCACTTACAATATTTAATCGGAGCACTAATAAAACGGCTGAATTGAAACAACAAGGTGCGACAATTGTAACTTCTGCGCAACAAGCTTTAAACACCTGTGAGTTTTGTTTGTTGATGTTAAGTGATGCAGAAGCCATTAATATCGTACTCGATACTATTGAACCAGCATCATTTAAAGATAAATTCATTATTCAAATGGGCACAATCGCGCCTGATGAATCTCGTGAGATCGCAAAACGAATTACCGATAATCAAGGTCGCTACCTTGAATGCCCCGTTTTAGGAAGCTTGCCTGAAGCACGAACAGGCACCTTAATCTTGATGGCCGGTGGTAACGATGCTGATTATCAAACAGCTTTACCATTGTTAAATCTAATTGGCAAAGATCCACAACACATTGGTAGTATCGGACAAGGGTCAAC
>CAYSGK010000189.1:2333-4073 GCA_964430395.1 uncultured Methylophaga sp. | reverse complement strand
AAGGTGAGTTAACACTTACAGAGGCGGGTGGACGGCCTGTAAATGAAACTGCAAATTTATTAATGACCATTATCGAAGGCCATATTCAGCAATATGTAAGGACAGGGTTTCGTCAATCACCGTTGCTCGGTTGGGATAAACAGTGGCAGCTAATAGCCGATATCTTGAAGGAGTATTTATAAAATTCTGAGCTTATCATCTTACCTTACGAGAATTCAATACGAATACCAGCACCCCCGTTATAATGCTCGAAAAGGGCTAGTCACTTGCCGCGCCTTGCGGCTTGTTCTGACATCTGTGTTGAGATCTGAAACATACAGATTGAATGGTCACGGGTATAGGTATAGAATTAATTTTCTTTGTTATGTTCTGTCTGAAAATACAAGCTAAAAATGAGAGCTAGTAGAAGTTTTAATAAGAAATTTAATCAGATAAGGTTAATAAATGTTAAGTAGTCTACATTTTTTGAAAAAACATTAAGACATTGTACCAAGGTACACTATTCAATATATAGGTGATCACGTAAAGTACTAACCATGAAAGCGAATACAAAAACGCTTAGGTTTTGAGGTTAGGATTTATGGCAACAGAAATTGGGATTGTAAAAGCACTTATTGGCACAGCAGTTGTAACAGCTGGTGATGGCTCACAACGTAATGTACTTGTGGGTGACCGTGTTTATGCGGATGAAATTATTACAACGGGTGCTGCCAGTGCAATTGAAATTGAATTTTCTGATGGAAGCCTTATGGATCTGGGTAGAAACTCACAAGCTCTATTAGACAGTGATGTTTTTGATCCGCAACAAGTAATTGTAGAATCAGATAATGAAGAAGACATCGCTGGATTGCAAGATACATTAATTACCGGTGAAGATCCAAGCCAAGAAGGTGAAGCACCGGCTGCTGGCCCAGAGTCAGATGGTGGAAATGAAGGTGTAACAACGGTTGCTGTTGATTATTTAAGCCCTGTAGTTGAAGTTACTAGTGGCTTTGAAACAGTTGGTGTTGCTAGAACTATATTAGAAGAAAATGATTTATTTGGCGTGGCAAGTGGCAATACAGGCGCTGGAGCAGGTTCTTCAAACAATAGTGTCTTGCCACCACCTTTATCTCCACCGCCAACCACTCCGCCGCCAAGAATATCTGACCAAAGCGATAATGATAGTGATGCTATAAGCTTAAATGTTTCCAGTAATTTTACTGGTTCTGCATTAGCTTTTTCTGCAACAGGCTTGCCAAGCGGCCTAATCATTAATCCTGTAACAGGTATTGTTAGCGGTGTTATAGACAGTTCTGCCTCACAAACTGGCCCTTATAGTGTTGTGGTTTCGGCAAATGATGGCGGCAGTATTGTTACTCAACCATTTGTTTGGAATGTATCAAATCCTGCTCCAAACGCTAATAATGATAGTGCAACACTGGATGAGGATACAGTCCATAATGGTAGTGTTGCTGGAAATGATAGCGATCCCGATGGGGATACAACTAGCTTTAGCTTAAATACAGATGTATCAAATGGTACCTTAGTGTTTAATAATGATGGCAGTTATACCTATACTCCGAATTCTAATTATAATGGTAATGATTCATTTACCTATACCATCACAGATGTAGATGGTGCGACAGATACTGCGACAGTAACATTAACAATCAATCCAATTAATGATCCCACCATCACCGCAGCAGACACAGGTAATACAGACGAAGACACGACCTTAACCGTGAGTGCAGCGGGTGG
>CAYSGK010000189.1:0-2233 GCA_964430395.1 uncultured Methylophaga sp. | reverse complement strand
CTACACAACAAATACAGGTTCAACCGACACATTAACGATTACTATTAATCCAATTAATGATCCCACCATCACCGCACCAGACACAGGTAATACAGACGAAGACACGACCTTAACCGTGAGTGCAGCGGGTGGCGTATTAAGCAATGACAGTGATAGCGATGACGTATTAAGCGTAAGCAGCTTCAGTGTTGCTGGGGATCCTACTGTTTATAGTGCTGGAACAACCGCAACCATAGCCGGCGTAGGCACACTGATGTTAAACACTGACGGAGGTTACACATTTACCCCTGTTGCGAATTACAGCGGTCCAGTTCCCGTTGCGACCTACACAACAAATACAGGTTCAACCGACACATTAACGATTACTATTAATCCAATTGTCGATACTCCTCCTATCGCTGATGAGGTACGAACCACATCCAATCTTGTTACTGATATTGCGCCTTTAGGATTTCCTGTAGATAGTTCTGATATTGCCTTTATTAAAGTTTTTGATGTTGGTGGTGGTTTGGATGGTAATTTAAGTGTTATTGAAAACAACTTGGCTGATCCTGCAGATCTTGGTGGCCAAGATGTTGAAACTGCTGAAAGCAACCTTATATTTAATATTGAATCACTACCCAATTATGGTGATATTTATGTTTATGATGGTAGCAGCTATACAAAGATAGATACAAGTAATCTAGGTGCAGTCAATTTTTCTACATCAGATGAAGTGATTTGGGTTGCAACACATTCACAAGTACCAATAAATGGTCCGGCGCATAGCCTGTCTTTTACCTCGGCAGGTTATCAAGCTGCATTAGCTGCTGAGAATGTTACGGCTAACGGTTATGGTTTGGATGGTAATAATGCAACCATCACCTTTTCATCAACAGATGGCTTGGGGATTGCTAGTGCCGGTGACCGCATTAATCAGCTTGAATTTAATAATGGTAAGAGTGAAGCGCTACTGTTTGATTTTGAGCATGCGATGACCAATGCCACGATAGGAGTTACCCATTTAATTAAGAATGAAGGTGATGGTGAAATTGGTGTTGTCACTGCTTATTTGAATGATGTTGCTGTGGGTACATGGACTTTTACAGCTTCAGCAAATGCGACAGCCTATTTTTCTCCTACCAATGGTAACTTTACAGATCAGAGTCTTGGTGGTGTAGGGAATAACCAAGGTGGTACATTTACATTAACTGGCATTGTATTTGATCAGTTACGGTTCACGGGTACTGAGTATGAAAGCCAAAGTGGCACACAAGACTCAAGTGATTATTTTGTTGCTAGTCTTTCATATAATGATGTTAATGCAGATACGGTGAATTTTCAATATTCGGTGACGGATGAGAGTAGCCAAACAAGCCCTTCTGTTGATGTTGTTATTGACGTTGATACACAAACGGATACACCTGTTCCCGTTGTACTAGCAGTGGCAGACAATCTTAATATACAGAGTGGCACTGCTGGAGATGATATATTAAGTGGCGGTATAGGTAATGATAGTTTAAATGGTCGAGGTGGAAATGATACCTTAACTGCTGGTGCAGGCAACGATCTCTTAAAAGGTGGGGCAGGAAATGATAATTTATCAGGGGAAGATGGAGATGATGTATTAACAGGTGGAGCAGGTAATGACACTTTATCAGGTGGGGCAGGTAATGATATTTTAACAGGCGGAGCAGGCAATGATATCTTTATTTGGAAAACAAATGATGTGAGTACAACATCGGCACCTGCACATGATGTGGTTACAGATTTTAATAGCAGTAATGATGTATTGAATCTTGCTGATTTATTGTCAGATGGTTCTCATACGATTGAAGGTATTGAAACAGGTTCAGGTGATCTGCAACTTAATATTAAAGATGGTGGGGGCAATGTTGTACAAGAAATTGAATTGCACGGTGTTTCAGTGGCAACGACGGCAACAGATTTGCTTAATGATTTGCTTGTTAGTGGTGCAATAGATGATGGTATTTAGCATCTAAGTTTTTCATCTAATTGTTCAATTAATAAAGCACCTTCGGGTGCTTTATTTGTTTTGGGGATAAAATTTTAACAGCAGATTAAGGCGGCAATATTTGCCGTTATTATTTTGACAGTCTTGCCGGGCAGAACGTAACATAATGATTTAAAACAAATAAAATTTTTTGGCATATTTGGTCCTTAACTTTATTCAAAATAAGAGTAAAGTTGGAGCAAAAAATGCCGATAAACTTTGATTCCGCTCTAGGAATTT
>CAYSGK010000188.1:0-4103 GCA_964430395.1 uncultured Methylophaga sp. | reverse complement strand
TTATTGAATTTTATTAATAAAATAATCTAGCCAACGGTAAGGAAGAATTCGTTTTAGAAATGCGAATAGGTAGGTTGGAAAAGTAACATAATATCTAATTTTAGGTCGTCTACTTTCTAATGCATGAATAAGCTTTTTTACTACAGTTTCAGGCGGTAAAGTAAAAGGTACTGCAGCCCCTTTCTTGGTTAAGCGTTGCTCCATGGCAAGATAGGTGTTTTTGTGGACACTTTGATCGCGATTAATATTTTGTTGGTACTTTTTAAATGAATTTTTTCGAAAGTTACTCAGGATCGGACCTGGCTCAATTAAACTGATATGGATATTTGAGCTATGAAGCTCTAATCTTAATGTGTCTACCAAGCCTTCCAATGCAAACTTACTTGCATTGTAGGCGCCTCGAAAAGACATGGAAACAAGCCCAAGGACTGAGCTATTGTATATGATTCGCCCATTACCTTGTTTCCGCATTTGCGCGATCACAAGATTACTTAATTCTTGTGTTCCAAAAAGATTGGTTTCAAATTGCTGGCGAAGGGTATCCCGGCTTAAATCTTCTACGGCACCTGCTTGGCCATAAGCGGCATTATTAAATAGTGCATCAATTTGACCTTCAAAATGGTCAAGTGAAAATATCATCGCTTGTTGGATTGAATGACTGTCATCAAGATCGAGGAGAGTAGTGCTGATACCTAAGCTTTGAAGAACACTGGAATCTTCAATTTTTCGTACCGTTGCGATAACGTTATAGCCACGCTGATGCAACATCTTTGCGGCACAAAATCCAATGCCACTAGAGCAGCCTGTAATCAATACATTTGAAAAAGGAGGAGGTGTGATATTAACTATCTACTGTTTCCATCATCGATGCTAATGCGCGATCCATTAACTGTGTAGATTGATCAATCACAAGAATTTTCCCCTGTTGGAACCAACTAGCTAACTCGGTAATTGCAATCTCTGCTGCTTTAGTACCCTGATAAGTAACAAATAAGCAACGGCCTGTTAGATTGCTGCGCCACGAGAATTTGATGCGTTGTGGTTTACCGTCATCGCCAGCAACCTCTATCCATGTTCCCACGCTTAACTGTTTGGCTTTTTGCATGGCAAGATTGTCAGAAATAACTTTTTGCTTTTCATCTAAATCAGGCAAGGTTTCTAAGTCTGGTTTGTTTGATACTGCCGCTAAAGATAATTTATCAATATCTTGTAATTCATCTTCAGCAATAGCTGCCCCATTCATGCATTGAATGTGGCATTGTTGCAGATCTTTGAATAAGGCCGTGATTTTATGTTGATTAAAGGAAGCACCGCTCAATCCTTCGCGAAGTGATTTCAACATACCTGGAATAATTTCTAATAGTTTTTTACGATCATCTTCATCTGGCTTAGGGCTAACACTCCAGAGAAGTTGTTGGATTAGCTCGATTGATGTTCGCCATTCATCACTGTCTTTGCCTTTTTGTAATAAACGAAGTTTAAGCACATGTTTCCAACCGTCTTCAATAAGTGATATTACAACCTTAGGAAGATGATCATGCTGTGATAACTGTTGGTTAATTACAGTATCGACTTCTTGCTGCGCTGCAATTAACTTTTCTTGGCCTTCATTTGCCTGTACAATTCGCTGCTCAGCAGCTTGACTACTCTTATTTAATTGACTTATAAATTCGTTAAATTGTGTATTTAAATCAAGAAACAGCTGAACATCAGTATCAAACTCAAGCAGAATAGTATCGACAATTGATTCAATTTTAGTTTGAAGCTTGTCTTTGTCTTGTTGTGAACTTTGTTGTTCACTCCATCCAGTTGATGATTTTGCTAGATTGTTCAATAGCCGGCGAGCAGGATGGCTTTTTTTACTGAAAACATCTTTATCGCTGAGAGCGATTTTTAATAGGGGAATTTGTAAGCGAGCAAGCACAGCACGAATTGGTGCTGGGATAGATTGATCATCTAAGATAAATTCAAACAATAAGTCAACAAGATCCATTGCATCTTCATCGAGACGACTGACAGTGTGCTGTACTTGGGTGCCATCCTGTTGTGTGACTAAAAGACTGTCCATCAAAACCTGACGGATATCAGGTAAATGAGCGGAACCATCAGAATCAAAAGAAATCTGACTTGTAGGACGTTGTTGTAGGCCTGATAGTGCAGTTAATACTGTTGAATGTTCCGCAACAGGTGCAGCGTGACCACCATATCTTGGCTGATCCCCCTGTGGTTTATTCAAAAATTGACGGAGCCCCTCAAAGAAATGTGAAGGATCTGCTATAGGTTGATCATCAACAATATCATTAAGATCTAAATCAGCAACAGCACTAGGAGTATTCGATGGGCTTTGAGGAGTATTCGTTGTTTTGGGTTTTTTCTTTTCTAAATTAGGCAAAACACCTTGTTTGATTAAATTATCATTTAATTGGGCGCATAACTTACCTAGCTCCGCAACAGCATGTTTTTCGAACTGTTTATAAGCCACTAATTTTATTTCAATATTTGAGGAGAGCGGTGCAATTACATCTTTAATATGACCTGCAACACGTTCAGGGTTTAGTGGGTTATCATTAACTTTTTTAATATTCAGAGCATTTGCAAATCGCTGATCTAAGTTGCTCATGTCATGACCAAACAAACTTTCACTTTTCATTGCAATACGATTAACAGCAATGTCCTCTTCTAAGGATTCATTATCAAGAATCGATAACTCTAGGTTTGCTGAAGATGTTGAATCTTTAGCAGAACTCTTATTATTTAAAGATGATGATGCACAAAATGCATCAAAATCATTTAAAACAAGTTGAGTGAAATCTTTTTTAAGCTTTTCTTGATTGATCCGGAATTGGCGCATAGCGACAAAAAACTCTTCTTGTTCCTGATTGGACTCTGCTTTATCAGCAAGTTTAAAAAGAATGTCATCTAAGTCATTTAAAAAAACAAAGCAATTAGGTAAAGAATTTGCAATAATTGGGCGACATGACTTTAGTGCTTTACTATTAAAGCTTGATTTTGTTGGTGTCATATCACTTGTTGACCCAAAAGAAATAATATTATTAGTTGCCATAAGTTTGCTCCTCGTCTCCACCTAGGTTTAGGTTCTTTTTTAGGTGAGACCTCCCTTGATAGTAAGGAATATACCACATTATAAATATAAAAACGTGAAAGACAGCTACTTATTGAAATTTAAGTATAAAATTCTATACTCGACCCATTGAAACACAAATATCGTAGATATGTTTAAACTAAGCTAATGACTAATAATATTACACTAGATGATTATAAGAAATTTAAGGACTTTTTAGAGCAAGCCTGCGGTATCACGCTGGGAGAGGGCAAACAATATTTAATTGTTAGTAGGTTAAGCAAGCTATTGCAAGACCAAAAATTTACTTCGGTTTCAGAATTGCTAGTAGCAATTCGGCTGGGACAGCCACACTATTTACCAGACCTAGTTATTGATGCGATGACAACGAATGAGACATCGTGGTTTCGAGATGGTAGCCCTTTTGAAGCGCTAACAAAAGACGTTTTCCCTTTGTGGGATAAAGGTAGAAAACAGCAATGTAGAATTTGGTCGGCCGCATGCTCTTCTGGCCAAGAACCTTATACGATAAGCATTGTATTCAGCGAATATCTAGCGGCGACAGCAACAGCAAATTTAAGATCTGCAACAATTATTGCTACGGATATTTCTGCCAGTATGCTACATGAAGCTAAGCAAGCTGAATACGATGAAAGCATTTTAGGGCGCGGGCTATCATTAGCGCGAAAGCAACAGTTTTTCAAAGACAATAATGGTAAGTGGATTGTTGCTGATAATATTAAACAGCGTGTCAAATTTAAAGAGCAAAATTTACTTTCCAGTTACGATGCCTTAGGTAAATTTGATATTATTTTTTGTCGAAATGTATTGATTTATTTTTCTGCTCAACGTAAATCAGATATTTTGAATCGAATGGCACGAGTACTGAATCCAGGTGGATTTTTATTTTTAGGTGCATCTGAAACTGTTAGGGGGTATTCGGATGCCTTTGAAATGGTTCGCAGTGCTTCGGGTGTTTATTATCGATTAAAAGAGTAGCAGGGTTGGTCACGGGTATATA
>CAYSGK010000187.1:0-4109 GCA_964430395.1 uncultured Methylophaga sp. | reverse complement strand
GCTTTTAAAGCTGCAGCAATCGCCACAGCTGTAGTATCAGAACCACCACGACCTAAGGTTGTGATATTGCCATGTTCATCACAACCTTGGAAGCCGGCAACAACAACAATATGACCATCTGCGAGCGCGCTACGGATTTTGCTATCATCAATGTCCATAATGCGTGCTTTATTATGGGTATTATCCGTTAGAATGCGAACTTGACTGCCGGTATAAGAGTTTGCTTTTGCACCTTGTTGCTGTATTGCCATGCAAAGTAGGGCGATAGTCACTTGTTCACCAGTGGATAGTAGAACATCTAACTCGCGGCCACGAGGGTGATCGTTAAGTTCATTAGCTAATCCAATTAACCGATTAGTTTCCCCACTCATTGCAGAAACAACAATCACCAGATCATCACCCGCTTGTTGGTGTTTGATTATTTTTGTTGCAACTTCTTGAATACGTTCTACTGTACCGACAGAAGTACCACCATATTTTTGTACAATTAATGCCATTATTTAAGCTTCCAACTTTGAGCTAATCCAATCATTAACTGAATCTAATGCAGAGCTAAGATTTTCTGGCTGATTGCCGCCACCTTGCGCCATATCTGGTCGACCGCCACCTTTACCACCCACCTGTGATGCGACATGAGCAACTAGATCACCAGCACGAATTTTATCGGTAGCATCTTTTGTGACACCTGCGATAAGGGTTATTTTATCGCCATCAACCGATGACAGAATAATGGCTGCGGTGCCTAATTTATTTTTAAGTTGGTCAACGGTATCACGTAAACTTTTGCCATCTGCCCCATCAAGTTGTGCCGCAAGTATTTTTACACCTGATATTTCTTGTGCTGAACCGGCTAAATCACTACCTGCACTGCTTGCTAATTTGCTTTTTAATGCATCTAGCTCTTTTTCAAGTTGGCGGGTACGCTGTACAAGCTGTGTTGTTTTTTCTTCGACGTTGTCAGGATTAGCTTTGATTATTGCGGATACTTCATTCAAACGAGTTTGATTGGTATCGATATAATCAAGAGCTGCTTCACCTGTTACGGCTTCTATGCGGCGCACACCTGAAGCAATGCCTGCTTCAGAGGTTATTTTCAATAAGCCAATGTCGCCAGTACGTGATGCATGCGTTCCACCACATAGTTCTGTAGAGAAGTCACCCATACGTAAAACACGAACATCATCTTCGTATTTCTCGCCAAATAAAGCCATCGCACCCGAATCTTTAGCATCTTCTAGCGCCATAATGTTAGTTTCAACTTCATGGTTAAGGCGAATTTGATGATTTACTAAACGCTCAATATCATGCAGTTGTTGAGCATTTACAGGTTCAAAATGTGAAAAATCAAAGCGTAGGCGTTGCGCATTAACTAGTGAGCCTTTTTGAGTAACATGATCACCTAAAACCTGCTGTAATGCGGCATGAAGTAAATGAGTTGCTGAGTGATTGAGTTCTGTAGCACAACGATTGTTTTCATCGATATGTGCCGTGACGCTATCACCCACTTTAAACTCACCATTTTCACAGACACCAATATGAGTGAAAACTTTGCCTTGTTTGTGCGTATCGGTCACATCAAAGTTAGCATTGTCGGTTGAGATTTGACCTAAATCACCTGCTTGACCGCCTGACTCTGCGTAGAAGGGACTATTGTCTAATACGAGAATACCTTGTTGGCCTTGATGCAATTGGTCAACATGTTCACCGTCAATAAGGATGCTAGTTATTGTGGCCTGTTGCTGGGTTGAATCATAACCACGAAATTCGGTTTCACCTTCAAGGGCGATTTTCTCAGATAACCCACCTGCAAATTGGCTTGCAGAGCGTGCCCGAGTGCGTTGTGCTTCCATTTCTCTTTCAAAACCAGCTACATCAAGTGTTAGATTGCGTTCACGGGCGATATCAGCCGTTAAGTCAATCGGGAAGCCATAGGTGTCATAAAGCAAGAATACAGTTTCACCGGGAATTTCTTTATCAGCCATTTCATCAATGGCGTGCTCAAGAATTTTTAAGCCATTATCTAAAGTATCGGCAAAGCGTGCCTCTTCTTGTTTTAAAGCTCGTTCAACTAAGGGTTGTGCTTTAGCTAATTCAGGAAATGCTTCACCCATCTCATCAACTAGCGGCGTCACTAATTTATAGAAGAAGTCTTCTTTTAATCCTAGCTGATGCCCATGGCGAATTGCACGACGAATAATGCGGCGCAATACATAGCCGCGACCTTCGTTTGATGGTTGTACGCCATCGGTGATCATAAATGCACATGAACGAATATGATCGGCGATAACACGTAATGAAGTATGTGATGAGTCTTGTGTGCCTGATAATGCTTGTATTGCTTTGATTAGATGCTGAAATAAATCTATATCATAGTTATTGTGCTTGTTTTGCAAGATGGCTGCCAATCGTTCAAGCCCCATACCAGTATCAACAGAAGGTTTGGGTAGAGGAGCCATAGTGCCGTCCTGAGCACGATCATATTGCATGAAAACGAGGTTCCAGATCTCAATGTATCTGTCGCCATCTTCTTCTGGTGTGCCGGGAGGACCACCGGCAATGTCTTCGCCATGATCATAAAATATTTCACTACATGGCCCACATGGGCCAGTATCACCCATTGACCAGAAATTATCTTTTGCACCAATTCGAGAGAGGCGAGCAGGATCGACGCCAATTTCGTTGATCCAAATATTAGCGGCATCATCATCATCTTCAAAGACTGTGATCCACAGTTTTTCAGTAGGCAATTCAAGTGTTTTAGTTAAAAACTCCCAAGCGTATTGAATAGCTTCACGTTTGAAGTAATCGCCGAAGCTAAAGTTGCCTAACATTTCAAAAAAAGTATGATGACGCGCTGTGTAGCCGACATTTTCTAAATCATTATGTTTGCCGCCGGCACGAACACAGCGTTGCGTTGTCACCGCTTTAGTGTATTTACGTGTTTCTTCACCTAAGAATAAGTCTTTGAATTGAACCATACCCGCATTAGTAAATAGCAAAGTCGGGTCGTTAGCAGGAACCAGTGGGCTACTGGCAACAACTTCATGACCTTTTTCTTGGAAAAAGTCTAAAAAGAGTTGGCGAATATCTGAGCTACTTTTCATATCGTATCTATATCTGTATTAAAACTATTTGCTATTTGTTCGTGAGTAAAACCGCGATATTGTAAAAAACGCTGTTGTTTAGCGCGTTCTTTAAAATTATCAGGGCTTTTCTTGCCAAAACGTTTGCACCGTACTGTTGTTGCAAGTTCAAACCAATCAATATTTGCTTCATTTAGCGTGTCGTTGATAAGCTCAACGGCAACACCTCGTTCTTTTAATTCTTGTTTTATCTTTTGGCTACCAAACCCACGATTAGAACGGTATCGAGTATAATTTTCAGCAAACCGATGATCACTTTGTAAATCTTGTTCGGTCAATCTAGCGATGGTGTTGATTACATCATCATGTTCAAACTCTGCTTTTACTAACTTTATTGTTAGCTCGTGTACGCTATGTTCACGTCGCGCTAAAAAATTCATCGCCCGTTCACGCAGCGATTGCTTCGTCATAAGCAGTTAGTCGGTTGTATCTTCAGCTTCAGATATAGCCTCTGCTGGAATATCCTTTGGTAACATGATTTCCCGAATTTTCGCTTCAATTTCATCTGCCATTTCAGGATGTTCTTTTAAATAAGAACGTACATTATCTTTGCCTTGGCCAATACGTGTGCCACTATAACTGTACCAAGCGCCGGCTTTTTCTACGATATTATTTTCTACGCCCAAATCTATGAGTTCACCTTCATGTGAAATACCTTCTCCATAAAGAATATCAAATACCACTTGTTTGAATGGAGGCGCCACTTTGTTTTTAACCACTTTTACGCGAGTTTCATTTCCTAAAATCTCATCGCCTTTTTTGATAGCACCAATGCGGCGAATATCAAGACGAACAGAGGCGTAAAATTTAAGTGCATTACCCCCGGTAGTGGTTTCAGGGCTACCAAACATAACACCAATTTTCATCCGAATTTGGTTGATGAAAATAACTAAAGTATTTGAGCGCTTGATATTGGCCGTTAGTTTACGTAAGGCTTGTGACATTAAGCGTGCCTGTAAACCCATA
>CAYSGK010000186.1:0-4219 GCA_964430395.1 uncultured Methylophaga sp. | reverse complement strand
TACACCTGATGTTGCAACTGCTAGCATTGCAATTGATAATGTTTTCAGCTTCATAAAGTTTTCCTCTATTGCTTTATTATAATTAAGACACAATTCTACTTCTTTCGAAACAGAACGCGTTGGAGAACATTAATCCCAGTGAAATTAATAGTCAAGCATCTTTCCTATTTTTTTTATGTCTTTTTCCTTATTCTTTTCGGGAAGTTTTTCCCGAGGCCATAACTAGCTGAAAATAAAGAGATAATATTCTTGACCTAGATCTCACTTTTGATCATTGATCCAAGCCACTGCCGACTTGATCGAAGCCAATGTGCGCTCAAAACCCAATAATTCAAGTGTCACATCCAATGGTGGTGACATAGTATTCCCTGTAATCGCAACTCGAATAGGTTGTGCTACTTTCCCCATGCCAATTTCTCGTGCCACTGAACATTCTTTAATATGGCTATGTATAGGCTCTGCCTGCCATTGTGGCAATGTTGATAAACGCTGATACATCTCTTCTAATATATCTGCACTGGCTGATGTTAGATTCTTGCGTGCTGCTTTTTCATCATATTCAGTGACCTCCTTATAAAAAAATTGACTATTTGCCGCCATTTCAAGCAGGGTTTTTGCTCGCTCTTGTTGCAATGCCACAACTTTGTTTAAATCTGGCCCGGTTGCTGGATCAATATCTAACTGCCCCATATGCCAGCTTAGATGATGCGCAATATGCTCAGCTGAGCTTGTTTTAATATAGTGTTGGTTTAGCCATACTAATTTATCAGTATTAAATGCAGAAGCCGATTTATTAACATCAACAATATCAAACAGTGCGATCATTTCATCTATTGAAAAGATTTCTTGATCACCATGAGACCAACCTAGTCGTACCAAATAATTTAATAATGCTTCAGGCAAAAAACCTTGATCACGATAACTCATTACACTGACTGCGCCATGACGTTTAGAAAGGCGCGCACCATCATCACCTAAAATCATCGGTAAATGTGCAAATATAGGAACCTCAGCACCCAAGGCCTTAAATATATTAATTTGCCTTGGTGAATTATTAAGGTGATCATCTCCCCGAATGACATGCGTTAACCTCATATCGAGGTCATCAACAACAACGGTTAAATTATAAGTAGGTGTGCCATCTGGACGTGCAATGATTAAATCATCAAGTTCACTGTTCTGAAATTCAACATTGCCTCGAATAACATCCTCAACAATAACACTGCCTGCTATCGGGTTCTTAAATCGAATAACGGGATGCACACCGTCTTTTGGTGTTTGTCGATGTCGGCAACGACCATCGTAACGAGGCTTTTCTTTATTGGCGCGTTGCTGTTCACGCAAGGTGTCTAACTCTTCTTTTGAGCAATAACAATAATAAGCATCACCTTGTTCTAATAATTGAGCTATCACCTCTTTATAACGATCAAAGCGCTGCGTTTGGTAAAAAGGCCCTTCGTCATAATCTAAACCAAGCCATGCCATGCCTTCTAATATAGCATTCACCGATTCTTTAGTAGATCGCTCTAAATCTGTGTCTTCAATTCGCAAAATAAATTGCCCACCATGCTTGCGTGCATAAAGCCATGAAAATAAAGCAGTGCGCGCACCACCTACATGTAAATAACCTGTTGGGCTGGGTGCAAATCGAGTGCGAATGGTCATATTTACTTTACTCTTTAATTCAAATGACGTTATTGTATCAATATGTGGCAGCTCTTTCTGGAACTATTTTTTTAGTGTCCAGTCATATTTCCATTGAGACCTCATCATTTGGTGATCCTTATGCTAAAAGTTATTATTTCTTGTTTAAACTTGGCCATATTAGCCATTGCAACGGTAAGTTGTGCCGACAATAGCTACCCTATTAAAGAAGTCACTTCCGGTATTTATTACCACCAAGGTGTTCATCAAGATGCCTCCGAAAAAAATATAGGTGCAATTGCAAACGTAGGATTCATTATTGGGGAACGATGTGTGGCTGTTATTGATACTGGCGGTAGTTATCTCGAAGGCACCTATTTACGCAAGGCAATTTCAGAAAAAACAGACTTACCCATTTGCTATGTGATTAATACTCATGTTCATCCTGATCACACCTTTGGTAATGCCGCATTTAAAGATGATAAACCTGAGTTTACAGGACATGAGAAGCTCCCTGCTGCAATGGCTGCACGCCAAGGCTTTTTTGCTAAAACATTTAAACGAATTTTAGGTTCCGCATATAAGGGAACCGAATTTATTCCACCGACACTAACGGTTTCCATTGGTAAACCCGTTACGCTGGATTTAGGCAATAGAAAGCTTACCTTAACGGCCTATACTACTTCTCATACGGATCATGATCTCACTGTTTTGGATAACAAAACAAAAACCCTGTGGACAGGTGACTTATTATTTATGGGGCGCATTCCTGTTCTCGATGGCAGTATTAATGGCTGGTTATCATCTATGCAACAACTTAAAAAACTTGATTTGAATTATGTTGTCCCCGGGCACGGTACAGCCAGCAAAGATCTATGGCAACAAGGTTTAGATGATCAAATTCGCTATTTCACTACACTAAGAGATCAGATTCGCGTTATTATTGCCGATCTCGGTACTATTGACCAAGCGACAAAACAAGTGGGAATAACCGAGCAAAATAGTTGGGAACTATTTGAGCAATATAATCGTCGAAATGTTACAGCCGCATTTGTCGAGCTAGAATGGGAATAAAATAATAATTTTAAACAGTGGAGAGACACTATGTTCAACCGTATTTTAAGTTTTTTAACGGCCAGCTTAGCCTTGGCGTTTGTCAGTTCAACAGCCAGTGCTGTTACGCCAACAGAGCCCTTGTGGCCAACCCTAAAAGTAGAATATTTTGGTGATAGAGCCGCATCTATACTTGAAGATGCCGATGACTGGTTAACAATCGAGGCACCAAAGCGTGCTGAAGACGCAGCTATTGTGCCTATAACTATCAAGTCAACGCTTAAACCAACAGCAGATAAATATATCAAAAGTATTCACTTTATTATTGATAATAATCCTGAACCTTATTCAGCAAATTTTCATATTTCTCCTGATTTAGGGCTGATCAATATTTCAACACGTATGCGCGTCGATCAATATACCTTTGTTCGCGCCATTGCTGAAATGAATGATGGTTCCTTGCATATGGTATCACGCTTTGTAAAAGCATCTGGTGGCTGTAGCGCACCCGCAGGTAAAGATGCCGCAGCAGCACTAGCACGTTTAGGTAAAATGCAAATTCGTATGCGCAAACCTGTTGTTGGTGAACCTGTTACAGCTCAAGTTATTGTCAGCCACCCTAACTACAATGGTTTGCAATTTGATCAAGCATCACGCCGCTATATTCGTGAGCATCGTGTGAAAACGTTTAATATCAGTTATAACGAAAAACCTTTGATTTCCGTTGATACTGGTATTTCGTTTAGTGAAGATCCTAGTATTCGCTTTACATTCACACCGACTGAAGCAGGCGTATTAGCAGCGTATGTAAAAGACACTAAAGATCAAGAGTTTACTATTCAAAAAGAAATCAAATAAATTTCATCACAAACAATAAGGCTCTATCAGAACTATTCTGATAGAGCCTTTTTATTGCTAAGCAAGCTAATTTTTATCTCATCTTACAATCTTCATATGCTTGCGCATGAACTTTTTGGAATCGACCAATAAGGCCACCCACTTTTTTATCATCTTTAAATTCACCACCTCGATCACCCGGTAAATTTTTCAATTGGAAACCCGTATCTGCTTCTTCAAATTCCGTCTGTGTAAATTCTTCAGCTAGCTTATCTATAACACATGAACATTTATAAGTAGCTTCATAAAGATTCATTTTTCCTTGGTTTCTTTCCATGCACTGCTGGACATATTGCACGGTTGTAACGGTTAAAAAATCATTTGCTGTTGCAATGCTCGGCAATGTCATCATGCTGGCAATTATCAGTAAAATACTGGTTTTTTTCATTCCTAACTCCTAATCTTAAAATTACAATGCTTGAAATCTAAAGACTGTTCATTCAGTAGATAGTTCCTTGCTTGTTTGGCATAATACCTGAACTTTGTACATTCGTGTGTAGTTTACCGCTCTTACTTATATCACGCTATAATTAATGCTGATGTGAGACCTTTGCACGATAAGTATTTTTTGTCAGGCCAAGGCAATAATAGTCGAAAAAGCGCAGTTTACTGGTGTAAATGAGCA
>CAYSGK010000185.1:0-4232 GCA_964430395.1 uncultured Methylophaga sp. | reverse complement strand
CGTTGATCAATAAAGTTGTAGTGGTCAGGCGCCGACCATGAAGATTTTTTTAGGGTAATTGTTTTTGAATTCCTAGGTAACTGATAAAAGTCAGCGCCAAAATGGCTAGCAAATCCTTCTAATTTATCTAATGCGTTTGCTGATTCAAATGCCTCGGCATAAAGCTCAATAGCAGCATGGGAGCTATAGATGCCAGCACAGCCACAGGCATTTTCTTTGGTGCTTTGAGTATGAGGTGCGCTGTCTGTTCCTAAAAAAAACTTAGGGTTGCCACTGATTGCGGCTTTTATTAATGCGTGTTGATGCGTGTTACGCTTTAATACGGGTAAGCAATAGTTATGGGGATGGATCCCGCCAACCAATAAGTCGTTACGATTTAATAATAAATGATGGGGCGTTATTGTTGCTGCTACCATAGAGCGAGCGGATGTAATAAAGTCTACTGCATCAGCAGTAGTAATATGCTCGAAAACTACTTTAAGTTCTGGATAATCTTCAACTAGAGGAATCAATATTTGCTCAATAAAAACTTTTTCACGATCGAATACGTCAATATCAGCATGTGTAACTTCACCATGAACTAACAATGGCATTTGCAATCGTTGCATTGCCTCTAGTGCTTGTGCACAGTGTTTTAAGTCTGTTACACCTGCATCTGAATTGGTCGTTGCGCCGGCAGGATAGAGTTTTACAGCATGAATAACACTGCTATCATATGCGCGTTGGATTTCATCTGCCGAGGTTTTATCGGTTAAATATAAAGTCATTAACGGTTCAAAAGAGTTACCTTCAGGACGTGCTGATAAAATACGATCGCGATAGCTTGTTGCAAGTGCCGTTGTGGTTACAGGCGGGTGCAGATTAGGCATAATAATTGCTCGTCCAAAATAGCGAGCCGCATCAACGACCGTTCGATCAAGTGCTTGCTGATCGCGCAAGTGGAGATGCCAGTCATCCGGTTGAGTGATTGTTAGTTGTTTTATGTTTAATTCATTCATAAGCGCCAATTATGCCACAGCTCTACAAATTGCGCTTTAAACCCTTAATAAAAAGATGGTCTTAGCCTTCGTTTTACTTGACCTTAGAGCATATTCAACGTAAATTGAAGCGTTTATATTTTTTAATAGCCATATTGGCAATGATTTTTAAGGGGAGCACGTGGATTTAAGCGGCGGTGAAATTCTAATTCATTCATTGAAGGATGAAGGTGTTGAATTTTTGTTTGGCTATCCTGGAGGTGCGGTATTGCATATTTATGATGCGATCTACCAACAAGATGATGTGAAACATATTTTAGTGCGTCATGAACAGGCTGCTACCCATGCGGCAGATGGCTATGCGCGTGCTACAGGCAAGCCAGGCGTGGTCTTGGTTACATCTGGCCCTGGTGCAACAAATGCGGTCACTGGTATTGCTACGGCTTATTTAGATTCTATTCCTATGATTGTTATTACTGGACAAGTGGCGACAGCCAATATCGGTAGTGATGCGTTCCAAGAAGTTGATGCTGTCGGTATTACACGCCCATGCGTAAAACATAATTTCCTCGTAAAAGACGTGAATAAAATTGCTGAAACAATTAAGAAAGCATTTTATGTAGCAACGACTGGCCGACCAGGGCCTGTAGTAGTTGATATCCCTAAAGATATTACCGATCCTGCAATTAAAGTACCTTATAACTACCCTGACAAGATCACTATGCGATCTTATCAGCCGACGGTGAAAGGACACTCTGGCCAGATCAAGCGCGCTGTTGATATGTTATTAAATGCTAAAAAGCCAATGATTTATTCAGGTGGCGGTGTAGTGCTTGGTAATGCATCTGAAGAATTACGTACCTTTGTTCGTCATTTAGGCTATCCAATTACTACAACATTAATGGGCTTGGGCTCTTATCCGGCTAGTGATGAGCAGTTTTTGGGTATGCTAGGTATGCACGGTAGCTATGAATCAAATATGGCTATGCATGATTGTGACGTATTGATCGCGATTGGTGCACGCTTTGATGATCGAGTAACGGGAAAAATTGCTGAATTTTGTCCTGATGCACAGATTATTCATATTGATATTGATCCATCGTCTATTTCAAAAACCATTATGGTTGATATTCCTATTGTGGGTGATGTTGCGACTGTATTGCAGGAAATGAATCATATCCTGACTACGGGTAACAAACAGACTAAGAAGAAAGATATTGATGCTTGGTGGAAAGTGATTAATGGCTGGCGTGCGAAGAAATGCATGACTTATGACAAAAATAGCGCCAAAATCAAACCCCAAGCCGCCATTGAAATCGTTCATGAGCTGACTAAAGGTGAAGCGTATGTAACTTCTGATGTTGGTCAACATCAAATGTGGGCAGCACAATATTATGGTTTTGAAAAACCTAACCGTTGGATAAATTCTGGTGGCCTAGGAACGATGGGCTTCGGTTTGCCAGCAGCCATGGGAGTTCAATTAGCTTATCCTGATGAAACAGTAGTCTGTGTTACTGGTGAAGGTAGTATTCAGATGTGTATTCAGGAGCTTTCAACCTGTTTGCAATATGGTTTGCCGATTAAGATTATTGCCCTGAACAACCGCTATTTAGGCATGGTGCGTCAGTGGCAAGAATTCTTTTATAAAGAACGTTATTCACATTCTTATATGGAATCATTGCCTGACTTTGTGAAGTTAACTGAGGCGTATGGTCATGTTGGTATTCGGATAGAGGATCCGGCTGATTTGAGATCTGGGCTAGAAAAGGCCTTCTCGATGAAAGATCGCTTGGTATTTGTGGATATAGTGACTGATCAAAAAGAAAATGTATACCCGATGATTGCAGCAGGCATGGCTCATAATGAAATGCATTTATCGCCACATTGTGATTTACCCCAAGATCCAGAAAGGGAGTTATCATAATGCGACATATTATTTCTATATTGATTGAAAATGAAGCAGGGGCATTATCTCGGGTGGTTGGCTTATTTTCTGCGCGTGCTTATAATATTGAATCACTAACTGTTGCACCTACTGAAGATTCGTCTTTATCTCGCATTACCATAGTAGCGATTGGTACCGATCAAATTATTGAGCAAATTACTAAGCAACTTAATAAGTTAATTGATGTTGTAAAGCTGTTAGATCTTTCTGAAGGCCCGCATATTGAACGTGAAATGGTGCTAATAAAGCTTAAAGCCGCGACAATGGAGCAGCGTGAGGATATTAAACGCTTAGCAGATATTTTCCGTGGTCATATTATTGATGTTACGACATCAAGCTATACAATTGAGCTAACTGGCTCGGGTCGAAAAGTAGATTCATTTATTGAAGCATTAGCCGATCATAAAATTTTAGAAACTGTTCGTTCAGGGGTATCAGGTATTGCCCGTGGCGATAAAATATTACATATTTGAAGAATTAAGGAATTAAAAAATGAGTTTGAATGTTTATTACGATAAAGATTGTAACCTAGATATCATCAAAGGTATGAAGGTAACAATCGTTGGTTATGGCTCACAAGGCCATGCGCATGCTAACAATCTGAGTGATTCTGGTGTTGATGTTACCGTTGCCTTACGTGAAGGGTCATCTTCAATTCCTAAAGCAACGGGTTCTGGTTTGAAAGTTGAAACAACGGCCAAAGCAGTTGCTGGTGCAGACGTGGTTATGATTTTAACTCCTGATGAGTTTCAATCAGAATTATATCGTGATGAAATTGAACCAAACTTGAAAAAAGGTGCGGTATTAGCTTTTGCTCACGGTTTTGCAATTATCTATAAACAAGTTAAACCGCGTGCTGACTTAGATGTAATCATGATTGCACCTAAAGCACCAGGTCATACTGTTCGTAGTGAATTTGTTAAAGGTGGCGGTATTCCTGATTTAATCGCCGTTGAGCAAGATGCTTCTGGCAATGCCAAAGCAATCGCATTATCTTATGCTTCGGGTATTGGTGGTGGTCGTACAGGGATTATTGAAACAACATTCCGTGATGAAACTGAAACAGATTTATTTGGGGAACAAGCTGTTTTGTGTGGTGGTGCGGTTGAATTAGTTAAAGCAGGTTTCGAAACATTAACTGAAGCAGGTTACGCTCCTGAAATGGCATACTTTGAATGTTTACACGAATTGAAATTAATCGTAGATCTTATGTATGAAGGCGGTATCGCTAATATGAACTACTCAATTTCAAACAATGCAGAATATGGCGAATATGTTACAGGGCCTAAAGTTATTAACGAAGAAAGTCG
>CAYSGK010000184.1:0-4268 GCA_964430395.1 uncultured Methylophaga sp. | reverse complement strand
CAACATCAAGTTGATCCAGAGCGACCATTGCTACCAGCCAATGAGGTATTCTTTCCGGTCGACCAGTTATTTTCCCGGTTCAAACAATACCGTCGTATTCATGCGCAATCATTTGAGTTAGATAGCGCCGCTGGTAATCAGAATTATGCTACTACAATTCCACCTCAGCTTACTCTAAATGCTCAACACGATAAAACCTGTGAGGCATTGACACGCTTTATTGATAACTTTGACGGTCGTATTCTCTTTGCTGCTGAAACTGCAGGCCGACGCGAAACATTGCTTGAATTATTAAGTGATAATGCAATATCACCTAAAGTTTATGATAATTGGGATGCTTTTTTAGATGACGATACACCTTTAGGTATTACGGTTGCATCCCTAGAACAAGGGCTCATTTTACAAGACGCTAATATTGCCATTATTGCTGAGCCGCAATTATTTGGTCAGCAGGTGATGCAACGTCGTCGCCGTAGTCGTAAAAAACGCGATGCCGATGCGGTTATTAAAAACCTTGCCGAACTTACGATTGGTGATGCGGTGGTGCATGAAGATCACGGTGTTGGTCGCTATTTAGGGCTGCAAACATTAGATGTTGGCGATATAGTCACTGAATATGTCACGCTTGAATACGCTAAAGGCGATAAATTATACGTGCCTGTTGCCGCACTTGATCTTATTAGTCGTTATTCAGGCGCAGCGCCTGAACTAGCTCCTTTACATCGCCTTGGTTCAGGTCAATGGCAAAAAGCACGTCGAAAAGCGGCAGAGAAAGTACGTGATATTGCCGCTGAATTGCTCGATCTTTATGCCCAACGTGCTGCCCATAAAAAAACACCGCTTGATAAGCCTGATGATAGCTATGCTGTATTTGCATCGCAGTTTCCATTTGAAACCACGCCTGATCAACAAGATGCAATAGATGATGTGGTTAAAGATATGACATCTGATACGCCTATGGATCGTCTTATTTGTGGTGATGTTGGTTTTGGCAAAACTGAAGTCGCTATGCGTGCCGCCTTTTTGGCTACGCAATCTGGCAAGCAAGTGATGATTTTAGTGCCCACGACCCTGCTCGCCAAACAACATTATGAAAACTTTCAAGATCGTTTTGCCGATTGGCCTGTTCATATTGAGGTGATGTCACGTTTTCAATCAAAGAAACAACTCGATCAAGTCAAAGAGGCAATGACGGAGGGCAAGGCCGATATTATTATTGGTACGCATAAGCTTATTCAACAAGATATCAACCCTAAACGTCTAGGTTTATTTATTTTAGATGAAGAACATCGTTTTGGGGTCAGCCAAAAAGAAAAAATTAAAAAATACCGTGCTGAAATTGATGTGTTGACCTTAACGGCAACGCCAATTCCTCGCACCTTAAATATGTCGATTTCAGGTATTCGTGATTTATCGATTATCGCCACCCCACCAGCACGACGATTAGCGATTAAGACCTTTGTACAGCAATGGGATAATGACACTATTCGCGAAGGTATATTGCGTGAAATCAAGCGTGGTGGACAAGTCTATTTTCTACACAATAAAGTGGATGATATTGAACGCATTGCGCGTGAGCTTGAATTACTCTTGCCTGAAGCCAAAGTCGGTGTTGCTCATGGCCAAATGCGTGAACGTGAACTTGAACATATCATGCTAGACTTTTATCACCAACGTTTTAATGTGCTAGTTTGCACCACCATTATTGAAACCGGTATTGATATTCCATCGGCCAATACCATTTTTATTGATCGCGCTGACAAATTAGGTTTAGCCCAGCTTTATCAAATACGTGGGCGTGTCGGTCGTTCACATCACCGTGCTTATGCTTATTTGATTGTGCCCCCTGAAAAATCAATGACTAAAGATGCCATAAAGCGACTAGAAGCTATTGAATCGATAGAAGATCTCGGTGCAGGTTTCACCCTGGCTACACATGATATGGAGATTCGTGGTGCCGGTGAGTTGCTCGGTGATGAGCAAAGCGGACAAATGCAAGAGATTGGTTTTGGGCTTTATAATGAATTGTTAGAGCGTGCTGTTACTGCTTTGAAATCAGGTAAGGATCCAAGTGTAGACGGGCTTGATCGCCAATTTATTGAAATTGATTTACATGTACCGGCACTCATACCCAGCGATTATTTGCCCGATGTACATAGTCGGCTCGTGTTATATAAACGTATTTCAGCGGCAAAAGATAATGAAGCATTACGTGAACTACAAGTAGAAATGATTGATCGTTTTGGCTTATTACCTGAACAAATTCAAACTTTGTTTGCTATTCATGAACTGCGATTTAAAGCTAAAGCACTAGGCATTCGCAAAATTGATGTTTATGATCAAGGTGGCCGAATTATCTTTGAAAAAGAGCCAAATATCGATCCGATGACTATTATTCAGCTTATTCAATCACAAGCAGCTAAATATAAACTTGATGGTCAGGACAAATTACGCTTTACTGGTGATATGCCAGATGCTGATAGTCGTTTATTGGCATTGCATACTTTACTAGATAAATTAGCTGGGTAAGGCAAAATATGCATGATTCATCCGCCACAAGAAGACGTCTCTGGACCGCATTTTCAGAACTATGGCTGGATACTGAGATACAGCCAAATACTCTCAATTATATTGCACGTGAAATGCAACAAAGTGGCTATTCACTGTCAGAGTTAAAAGATATTTATCAATATGAGGTGGCTCCTGCTGTTTATCAAAACTTGCTTGTTATTGCTGGAGAATGGGCAGGGTTCGACGAAGTATGGCTTCATAGCCGCATTCAGCACTATCTCCGTAAATCCAAAAAATGGCGAAAATTCTGGTTTTTTATAAGTAGTCCAGTAATGTTTTATGCCACTAAAGATCATTGGGCAACCTTAGAAACCTTATTCCACAGCGAGATTATTGATGACAAAATCAACTAAAGCATTATTACTGTCTGCATTAGTCTATCCTGGAACTGGGCAACTATTACTTAAACGCTATCATGCTGGGATTGCATTTATAATTATAAGTAGCTTCTCGCTTTATTTTATTCTCAATAATACCTATAAAATTGCATCGAAAATTATTGAAAACATAACGATAGGGGGCAATACTGTCGATTTTACGAATTTATTAAGCATGGTTTCACAAAGCGAAACATCGCAACTTAATAACGCTGTAACTATCCTATCAATAACATGGTTTGTTAGTCTAATTCATACCTATTTTATTGGCAGAAAAACTGACTAAGCTGATTTAATTATAAGTTTTGTACCTATCCTTATCCCGAGTTAGGGTTAAATAGCTTTATTTTTCAGAAATATTTGCTTGATAATGATTGTTTTTATCAAGTTCATAACTGGTAAACACACTGTATTTACCCGTTTTATCAAATTGAAATACGGTAAAGTTTTGCTTAAAATTACCTTTTTCTGCTCCCGGAACACCATTTGGCATTCGAGGCACAGCAAGACCACGAATATCAGGTTTCTCAGTCAATAATCGTTTAATATCATCAGCCGGAACATGACCCTCAATAATATAACCCTCAATCATTGCAGTATGCGAAGATTTTAATTTAGCTGGAAGACCAAGCTGATCATTAACATAAGATAAATTATTGGTCGGCATATCCGTCACATGAAAATTATTGTTCTCTAGATGACTCATCCAACGCCGGCAACAATTACAGCTAATATTGTGGTAAACCTTAATATTCAACTCATCTGTGTAGGTAACATGAGATTGATCCCAGTCACTTTCAACAGCATATGTAGCTGGACTAAGAAATATGGCGATAAGCACTGAAACTGATAATTTGATAGACATTGATTTTTTCAAAAAAATAATTCAGTAGATGATTATACTCGTGACCATTCAATTAGGTTAAATAACCTGAACCTGGATAAATAAGAAATAAGCTTAATTTTTATGCATTAATACTTGGCCACTTCACTGACAATGCATTGTATTTAAAAGAAGACCATTTAAACCGATGTGTTTTATTTTGAGTTTTTCATTGCACCTCATATCAGTTTTTTGATGGCGTAGGCTTGAATAAGCTTAAAATAATTGGTCGGAACAGCAAGATTCGAACTTGCGACCCCTTGTCCCCCAGACAAGTGCGCTACCAGACTGCGCCATGCCCCGACATATTGATTTTCACTCAGAAGTGTTTTGGGGAGCTATCACTTAATATGGAATGAATTACACAAATCAATGGGGAATAATAACAAACAAAAATGCTCGGGGCGAATATTTTATTTATGATGGCATCTTAGAAT
>CAYSGK010000183.1:0-4272 GCA_964430395.1 uncultured Methylophaga sp. | reverse complement strand
GGTGTTTCCGGCGTATTTATCGCAGGTTCATTATTAACTCTTCTTTGGTTTTTACTAATGCTACCAATGGAACCGCCTAAACATCTATCAACTCGTATTATTCATCTGGATAATGTGACTAGTAGCAATGCTAATGCAATCGCTCAGCAACTCAATGCCATTGAGGGGGTAGTCGATGTCATTATTGTCGCAGAAGAACAGGTTGCCTATGTCAAATTTGCACCTGATCATGCTGATATTGACGCATTAGATGCATTTAATTTTTAGGCATCGTAGAATAGATTAACAAAACAATTTCGCTTAGGAGCAATACACCATGTCAGTAAATAAAGTAATATTAGTCGGAAGACTCGGCGCAGAACCAGAAAGCCGCGCATTCCCTGATGGTGGTTCAATCTGTAATCTCCGTTTGGCTACTTCCGAGAGCTGGAAAGATCGCCAAACAGGTGAGCGCAAAGAACGTACAGAATGGCACCGTGTCACACTAAGAAACCGACTAGGTGAAATTGCCCAGCAATACTTACATAAAGGGTCGCAAGTCTATATTGAAGGTCGCATCCAAACACGTAAATGGCAAGATCAAAGCGGGCAAGATCGCTATTCAACTGAAATTATCGGTAATGAAATGCGTATGTTAGACAGCAAAGGCGCAAGCGATGGCGGGCAAGGTGGTTATCAACAACAAAGCGCACCGGCTCCACAAGCAACCCCTCAACCAGCATCACCTTCAGCTGGCCCTGATTATGGATCACCGCAAGGTGGTAATGCTGATTATTTGGATGATGATATTCCGTTCTGAAAAGTACCTTCGCATAAGATGAAGATGTAAAAACAACTACTTAAAAAGTGGTTTAATTTCTAGTTCTGTGATGCAAGTCTCTATATTTCCATTAAAATTAAGCAAATACTGTACTTTAGTACAATGTTTATTCTTGTTCCAACATTTATAATGTAACTGTAGATTTAATAAACATTTATATTTTATTTTGAAGGAACAGTAGTAATGAAGAACTTTTTAGCCATTTTATTATTGGCATTCGCAAGCACATCAAATGCCAGCACACTTTTTTCTGAAGATTTTGAAACAGGTCTTGGCCAATGGAGTGATGCCTATCATGGCTTTAATGCCCAAACCACTGCTGATCCATTAAATAGTAGCAACCAAGTGCTCAATTTTACGGGCACAAATTCAGGTGGCGACTTATTTAGCTCAAATGCCTTCACAAGCACTACTAGTAATTCTTTCATCCTTTCTTTTGACTACCTAGGAACATGTAGTACAGGGAATTGTGGTGGTTTTGTAGGTATCAGTGCAAATACTACTGCAGGCTCTCATTCTTGGTTAGGCGGTACAGGCTCAGGTTATCCCGACTTGCTTGCAGATACAGGCACATGGGAGCATGTTTCCATTTCCTTTTCATCACCATTAAGTGCCATCCACTTAATGTTTGAAGATTTTGTTGGTTCAAACCATATTGCTGGCGATGCTTATTTTGATAATATTTTGCTAACTGATGCAAATGGCCCAACACTTAGCTCTGTTCCCGTGCCTGCTACAGTGTTCTTATTTGCTCCAGCATTAATAGGTTTTATGAGCCTACGCCGTAAAGTAAAAACTACAACTGCTTAATTTTAAACCCTTCGTAGTTTAAAAAATTCAAGCCGTAATGATTAAGTTCATTACGGCTTTTTTGATCGTAAAAATAGCCTAGTCTTTTGAATCCCACTGAAACATACAGGTTGAATGGTCACGGGTATATACCCGTGACCATTCAAGTTGCGGTTTTTTGGTGCCTATAATGGATGGGCTAGCAAGGCATAATAGTAATGTAATAGTCGCTCTATTGCTTACTATTATAACGTAGATAGCGCATTCAGTATGGGTGCTAAAAATCTGCATCTTGATTGATTACGGGTATATAATCGATGCTTAGAAATTAATTTTCCACTGGTGAAATACCTTGAATTAGGTCAAGTAAATCTATCGTCTTTTACGCTAAACTAATCTTACATTCTATTTATAAAGATGTTATTAACGCAATTTAGGTCTATTCTTAAAGAGCATTTACAATATAGGACGCTCCATTAAAATGTCTACTGAACTCAATACAATGTTTGAACAAATCTATAATCTCCCTCAAGTTCCTGAGGTCATCACTGATCTTATTCAACAAGTGAATAGTCCCAATATCGATATGGCTGAAATTGCAAAGAATGTTGAAAAAGAACCCGCAATCGCATTAAAAATATTACGTTTAGTCAACTCAGCACATTATGGTCTATCTAGAAAAGTAAATTCTATTAATGAAGCTTTGGCCTTTCTTGGTATGGATGAATTAAAAACATTGATTATCGCATCGGGTATCGTCAATGCCATGCCTAAAATAAATGATATTAATATTAAAGATTTCTGGGATCAAAATTTCTGTGTTGCCAATCATGCAAAACGACTCGCACAAGAAACAAAACAAAATCCTGACCTCGCATTTACTGCCGGTTTAATTAGTGGTGTTGGAACACTTCTTATCCATCTTGGTGATCCTAGTGCAGCAATGGAAGTTGAACAACATGTTCATGCCGGGCATTCTTCTAGAGCAGTATTTGAGAAAAGACGCTTAGGTTTTACTAGTGCTGAGGTTGCAGCTGAGCTGTGTCGCCGATGGAAATTCCCAGATGAATTGGTTTCTGCAATTAAAGAAAGTGCCGATCCTCTTGAGGTTGATCATCCATCAAAAATCGCATGTATTGTATATATTTCCAAAACAATTTCTGAATTTAGTAGAGATGCAACTCAAGACAAACTGCTCTCAACTTTCCCATACGACGTTGCCGAAGAAATCTATCTATCTAAAGCTGTAGTCGAAGAGCTGCTTCCAGCCTTAATGGAAAAAGAATCCGACCTGTCTGGATTAGCAGCCTAGTCCTGTGAAAAACATTCGCGTCTTGTTTTAATGGCGTGCCAAAAAATATCAAGCTTCTGGCTGATAGCAGTGATGTCTTTGCTGTCAATGATCGGCCCTTTTGCGATCGATACCTATTTGCCCGCCTTCCCGGCTATCGAAGCGGAATTTGGTATCTCTCGAGCATTATTATCTCAAAGCCTTGGTTTTTATTTGGCTGCGTTTGCCATGGCTACCTTATTTTGGGGGCCGATCGCCGACCGCTTTGGTCGAAAAACCGCCATTCTCAGCGGCATGACATTCTATTTACTCGCATCTTTAGGCTGCGCCCTAGCTGAGAATTACGACCACTTTTTACTATTTCGTACTATTCAAGGTGCTGCTGCGGCCGGCGGCATGGTTGCGGGCAGAGCCATGATTCGCGATATGTTTGATTCGCAACAAGCACAACGAGTAATGTCTTATGCCATCATGTTTTTTGCCCTTGCTCCCGCAATAGCGCCCATTTTAGGAGCATGGCTACATGATACTTACGGCTGGCGTAGTATTTTTTACTTCCTCGCCGTGTTTAGCGCTATAGTCACAGCACTCGTATTAGCCACTATCTATGAGACATTGTCTGTCGATAAGCAACAGTCACTACACCCTGTAGCCGTGTTGTCCGTTTATCTAAAAATGTTCAGGAACCGCCGGCTTCAGGCGATTGTATTAGCAAACGGCGCTAGTTTTGGTGGATTCTTTTTATTTATTGCTAGTTCGCCCACCATATTATTTGATTTTCTAGGCTTAGAAGCTAATGATTACTGGATGCAATTCATTCCAATGGTGATGGGTTTAATGTTTGGCTCTTTTATTTCTAGCAAACTTAGCGATCATTATCCTGCAAAAAAAACTATTTCTACCGCTTTAGTTGTTATGGCAATCGCAATAATTTTAAATTTATTACAAGCCACTTTCCTTCAAGCATCAATAGTCAGTTTTGTATTGCCGTTATTTCTCTATGCCTTAGGTATGGGTATGGCAATGCCAGCTTTTTCTATTATGGCACTAGACTGCTTCCCTGATAATAAAGGTAGTGCATCAGCGGTGCAAAGCTTTACCCTAATGATGATCAATGCATTAGTTGCCAGTATTATTGTACCGTTAGTTGACGCTAGCATAATGTCGCTTGTGCTGGCTCAGTTAGCTTTTCTTTCTACTGCCATTTTATTTTGGTTAAGCCAGCGCCATCAGTGATCAGCTCCTTCTAGTTGTCGAATACAACTAGTAATCAATGGTAAATCAATGGGGTCAGATACTGTCTTAATAAATCAATGGAAATCAATGGGGTCAGACTCTGACAAATCCCCACGAAATAGGCAATAAAAACAAA
>CAYSGK010000182.1:0-4286 GCA_964430395.1 uncultured Methylophaga sp. | reverse complement strand
CACCAATGGTGGCACTGGTTTGGCAGCGACCTGCGATTAAATCAACAATCTGACCAACGGTTTCAACATCTAGCGCACCTAAAGCACCTTTTGAGGGATCTTTCATATCCAAAATATCTGGCAGAACGGGCAATAATTGTTGCGCCTCTTCTAATGATTGAACACTGGCTAACCATTTACTCATTTTTTAACTCTATTCCACTGTCTTTAATTTTTGTCATTAGCCAGCCCCATGCTTCTAGCTCTCTGGCGCCTGCTGTTTTTTCTATCGCGATTGATAAATAGGCAATTTCTTGTCTTATCTTGTCTTCAGGCAACATTTTTAAGCGGCTGACTAACACCGCCGCATCAATCACGGCGCTTTGGGCACGGTTAAAGCCTCTAAACATGGCGTGACTCACATCGCAGACGATCGCGCCTTTAAACAAGGCTCTTGGATCATCATCGTCAAATGCAACAATTTCTAATTCGGTATGCGCTAAAGCCTGACTTAAATAAAAACCTTCAATTTGCTGACAGGGTAGCATATCCCAATTTCGCCGCCCTGTTAATGAGCCTGCAAATACGCGCACATCGTCAGTATAATTTATCGTGCATTGTCGGTGTTTTTTTAAGTTATCGTAGGTAGCTGAGGGTTTAAAAGGCTTAATTAGTATGTGACCATTCACTTCGCTTATCCCCATTGGTGCAGAATGGGGTTGGCCGTCTTCATTTATTGTCGTAACAATAACTTCGTGGATTTTACTAGTTAGTATTTCCTTAGGCTGTGCCACATTTTTTTCCTTTTTTCATTGTCGTGCCTACGGCTTTTTGCTCGTTCAAATCGATGTCTTGCTTGTTGACTGCGCAGCCCCAATCAAGCTCTTCATCTTGGGTATAGCGCTTGCCTAGTTGCCATGCAATTTGTGCTTTTGCTAGCTCTGCACCTAAATAAAAGGCATGACCCGTGTCGTCTTTAAGATCGAGTTGCGGATAAAATGCAAAGGGATCGTCATCGATCATCAAGCCATCTCGATTAAACATAAAAATACCTTCTTCGGCCACTTTAATTCGATAGTTGGGATCTTTAATATTGTTGGCTAATTCTGTAATGTCTTGGATGTCATCAGGGAAGGGACGACGCTCATGTGCCACCATTAAATCACCAGTGAAATCACGTGGTAAACTACTGTCATCGCGGGCGGCAAACATCATTCTTCTTGCCACATCTGCCTCTTTAATTGCTCTTCGTGCGTGAGGGCTTACTTCGGTTGCAAGCACGTTCGTTACTTTCAGTTCAGATATGATTCCAAATAACACTGCATTTATTCCGCTGGTGTCTGCATCGGTTAATTCGGTTAAATTGCCGACCCCCATCATCATCGGTGCATCGGGATATTTTCGGCGCAATTCATGGTAACGCACAATTGAATTTGTTAGACCATAGTGAATAGGATCGAGGATAGGATCGGCAATCCACGGGCGGTTGACTTTATCCATCAACTCCATCGCACGCTCTAATGAGTCGAGTGAACCCATTACTGCTGGCACCAATATAGGCACGGCGTCTGTTTCTTCGGCTAGATGGTAGGTCTTTTCCGTTAAGCTCAACAAATAGTCAGCCCCAGCTTTACCCGCCCGCCGCAGATCATCTAACTCTAATGAGTCAACACTGACCTTATGCCCCGCTTCATGTAAAGCAATAATCGCCTCTTCAAGATGTGGAAACTTCTCTTCTGGCAAACAACCAATATCGATGACGTTAGCACCATTATCTGCATAATACTGTGCACGTTCGACGATACTTTCAATTGTTCGTTCAGGTGCGTCTACTATTTCAGCGAAGATATTCACATCATAACGGCTGAGATCGGGCTGTTTGCGGGCACGACCAAAATAAAAGGGTAAGTCTTTTATTTCTTCGGGCCCTCTTTCTACGGGTCGGCCTAATTGTTGGCTTAGATGCGCTAAATCACCTCGCACTCGCCCTGGCACGATAATGCGATCACAATCAGCTACATCTTCAGGCTTAAGGCGACGCGCTATCATTTTATCGGTGATCAAGGCAGCAACTGAAACCCCGATTTGGTGAACGCGGTGTTCAAATGGCAAGGGAGCCATATCTGCCAAAACTCGGTGCACACTTGCCTCGGCAAGCTTGCCCGTAAGAAAAAGTATTTTTTCAGCCATCCGTTTATGCGAGTTCGCTTAAACGGACATTGAGTGCGGCGAGTAGTTTATCTGGCGTTTCAACCACCGTAGTCGCTTCGAAAGATCGCAGTTTATGCGTGTGCGCCAAGTCGACTTCGCGAGGCCAGACTTTAACGATACGATCAGGTGCGGGCGTATCCATTTCAGGCTCGGTATCACACGCTAGGATTATACAAGGAATGCGACATTTTCCTGCTTGTGCATAGACATTTGTTACCAAAGAATCTGACAAACCCAACACCATTTTAGCGACAGTATTTGATGTAGCTGGTGCGACGACTAAGGTGTGATAATCACCACGGTAAAATAAGCCGACGGGGGGAGAGCTTGCCGCACGATCGTGATAGGTGCGACCATCGCCATTAACAGACTTGGGATCGTGACCGTACATACGAATAACTTCTTCGCCTGCTCGGCTATAGAATAAGTCGACATCATCTAGGTCACGAATAATCTCTAGGCATTCTTCAAGATAATGCCCTGAACCTGTCACAGCCCATGCAAGGCGTGGTTTTTCTGGTGGTGGTTGCATCTCTGTAAACCTCTATTAATGTCTTAATAAGTCAATTTTGACAGAGTATTGAGCTATAGTAAAAAATAAGATGGTTTTACACCTACTTTATACGTTAGAATTATGGGATAAATTAATACTTTGGGCTGAAAATAATGACAACAAATTCTATTCCTAAAATTGTAGTAGTTGGTGGTGGATCAGGCGGCCTTGAGCTTGTTACTAAATTGGGTCGAAATTTAGGAAAAAAGGGTAAGGCCGAGATCAAGCTTGTTGATAGTAGCACAACCCATATCTGGAAACCCCTATTACATGAAGTCGCCGCTGGCACACTTGATTCTCATGAAGACGAAATTGAATATCTTGCTCAAGCCATGTGTAGCGGGTTTAATTTTCGGCTTGGAAAAATGGACGGCTTAGATCGTGAAAACAAACAGATCAGCGTAGCACCAACCTTGAATGCCAAAGGCGTTGAAATTATTCCACGCCGTACCTTTGATTATGATTTTTTAGTTATGGCTGTCGGTAGCGTAAGTAATGATTTTGGCATTCAAGGCGTTGAAAAAAATTGCTGTTTTCTAGACACCACAGCACAAGCAGAAACCTTTCAAGCTAAACTTTTAGAAGCTTATTTTCGTGCACACACGCAAGACAAGCCTCTTGACGAGGGTCAGCTTGATATAGCCATTGTCGGTGCGGGTGCAACAGGTGTTGAATTAAGCGCTCAATTGCATGAAGTTGCACACACCTTAACCATCTATGGCTTAGATGAAGTCAAGCCTGAAGAAGTTAAAATCACTATAATTGAAGCTGCTGATCGTGTATTGCCAGGCCTGCCTGAAAACTTATCTGCTGCGACACAACACGAACTCAGCAAGCTTGGCGTGGATGTGCTCACTAACGAACGAGTGGTTCAGATCACCCCTAAAAATATTAAAACTGAAAGCGGCAAGATCATTCCTGCTGCCATCAAGGTCTGGGCGGCAGGGATCAAAGCACCTGATTTTCTGAAAGATATTGGTGGACTGGAAACCAATTGGATCAACCAACTTGTAGTTAAACAAACACTGCAAACAACGCTTGATGATGACATTTATTCTATTGGCGACTGTTGCGCATGCAAGTGGGAAGGGCATGATGAAAACGTGCCGCCTCGCGCTCAAGCGGCTCATCAAATGGCCACTCTCGTTTATAAATCCATTCGCAATCGAATGAAAGATAAAGATCTTCCTGAATATGCCTATCATGACTATGGTTCATTAGTGTCGCTTGGCCGTTATAGCACTGTTGGCAACATGATGGGCAGCCTAAGTAAAGGTAGCCTGATGATTGAAGGCTTTATGGCTCGCATGATGTATTTATCCTTGTACAAAATGCACCAAATAGCTTTGTTTGGGTTTTTCCGAGTCGGCATGTTAACCATCTCACATCTGTTCCGCCGGAGCGTTCATCCTAATATTAAGCTTCACTAAGACTCCCGCTAAAAACATGCGGGAGTGACGGGCAGGTAAAAATATGCAGATTGAATGGTTACGGGTATATACCCGTAATCAATCAAGATGCAGATTTTTAGCACCCATACTGA
>CAYSGK010000181.1:0-4339 GCA_964430395.1 uncultured Methylophaga sp. | reverse complement strand
CATCGTGGCACCCACAATTAAAGTGCCTCATGCAAATGTTACTATATTAAATACAAACGTGGTTGATGGTAGTTTTTCAGATTTTAGCTCTTTATTTTCTGATGATGTAACGAGTGCTGCCAACCTTGAATATAAAATTGCTAATTACATGTCAATTCCATCTGGGTTTGGTGTGAGCATTGGTTTAGATGGTGCTAATAGCACTAATTATGCTAAAGCAAGGCCTAATGGCAATAAGATTTTTGTTAGGCCAGCTGCAGGGTTTTCAGGCACTACATCTATTGTATTAAAAGCTAGAGATGAGGAGGGGAATGAATCATTAGGTCTGAAATTTACTTTAGTAGTAACAAAACCGGTAGTTGTTCCGCCGGAAAATAGAAAACCGGTAGTTGTTCCGCCGGAAAACAAGAAGCCTGAACTTCAAAATTTGACGGATACGTTACTGATCCAGAGCCAAGAATTTCCTCCAATTGTGCTTACCAATCTTGGTGGTGGTGTGACAGCTTGTACGAGTAATATCCCCTTGGCTTCAGGTTTAACGCTGACTGTTACTGCAAATAAACAAAGTTGTCAGATTTCAGGTACAGCAGCAAACAAATTTGATACTACATATACAATTACAGCCAAAAATGAAGTAGGTGATAGCTCAGCAACCATTACGATTTTGGCTCAAAAAAGTACAGATGATGCTGACGGTGATGGTTTGACTAATGGTCAAGAGTTAGCAAATAATTTAGACCCATTAAATGGTATGGATGCCGATCTAAATAACGATGGAGATGATCTTACAAATAAAGAAGAAATTCGTTTAGGTATGGATCTAAATACAGCTAATGACGATGTGGGCAATAGAGATGACGCTAGCAAGTACATCTATCACGTAGCTAATCGATTAACCTATGGAGCAAGTGATAGCCTAGTACAAACAATAAAAACGCAAGGTGTAGATGCATGGATCAATAGTCAATTAGATAATCCTAATTCCGCACTTACAAACGATATATCTCAAGTAAAACGTGATAATGTTAGACAAGGCTTTAGCAGTGATTTAGAAGGTGCAAACATTATTGCTGCAGCACGTGCTGTGCACTCTAATTACCCCTTACAAACAGTAATGGGTGATTTTTGGGTTAATCACTTTAGTACGCTATTTACTGCGGCTGGCCTTGGGCCACAAGAATTACTTGATCAAGATTATTTTTATTTAAATTCACTAGGTAATTTTGGCAAGTTATTAGAATATAGTGCAAAAAGCAGATCAATGTCTCAGTACTTAAATGGCAACAGAAATGTTAAAAATGAAGCCAACCAAAATTACTCTCGTGAAGTAATGGAGTTACATACATTAGGTATTCATCCTGATGGTTTCCAAGCGTATAGCCAAGATACGGTTGAAATGGCTTCTAAGATCTTTACTGGCTGGAAATATACTGGAACTGAAGCGCTAGCACGCTATAAGTGGTACAGAGGGGAGTTTAATACAGGAACAACAGAAAAATATCCCTATAAAATATCGACCTTCTATTTCAAAGCAAGTGATCACAATGATGGCCTAGCGGATTATGATAACAATGGTTTAGTTGATGGCGACAAGGTGTTTACCTTGAAAAACATGAGCGGTCAACCAGTGGAATACACGATTATCAGTCGCTCAGGTTCGGCTGGTGTGGAAGAGGGTGAGGAGTTCCTTAAACTGTTAGCCGATCATCCTGCGACAGCTAAACATATTTGTATAAAATTAGCACGTAAATTTGTTAATGATATTCCTGAAGCTGCGACTGTTTCGGCTTGTGCACAAACATTTGAGCAATACAAAAATTCAGATAATCAAATTGCACAAGTCCTGAAAGTGCTGCTTGATAGTAGTGAATTTAAACGTTCCTCTAATTTTGCTGGAAAGATAAAAGATGATCAAGAATATATAATATCTCTTTATAGACTCTTGGGCCTAGATGCAACAGCTGGCAATATTGGAACAGGAACAAATAGAACCGCAACAGCTGGCCACCAACTTTTTCATATATCTGGACAAGCATTTTTTAACCATGGCCCACCTACAGGGTATCCTGAAACACATGAGCATTGGCTTGACACCATGGTTCAGTATCAGCGAAGAAAAGCATCAAACACAATCATAAGTAGTGGCTGGTCGCGGGAGCTAAATGATTATTTTAGTGAAAAAGGTATTACCACTGCTGCAGGAGTTATTCACCATATTGTTCCATTGATGACGGCGGGCAATTACAACCAAAAACTTCTGAAAACTGCATATGACATACTTTACAAAGATGGGACGCAATTTACAATGCAAGAAGATAGACTGAGGTTGCTATTTGCTTTTCTTGCACAATTGCCAACATACCACTTGCAATAGGAATATTCAGATGACTTTTAATCGACGAGATTTTATTAAAGCTGCGGGTATATTTGGATTGGGCAGTAGCGGATTATTACCACCTTATACATACTTGTCAGCAGCGCCAAGTCCCATTTCAGATCATAAATTAGTGGTATTGTTTTTGACAGGAGGGCATGATTCGGTTAATACGTTTGTGCCGTTTAATGAGACAAACTATTATGCATTACGACCAACATTAGGCTTGAAGGCTAATAAATTATTAATGCCTAATAATGTTAGTCCAAACTTTGACTTTGGTTTTCACCCAGCATTATCAGGATTAAAAGAGATTTATGATAATGGCGATATGGCATTATTTCCTGCTACCCATAGCGGAATAGGTTCAAACCGTTCTCATTTTTTCCAATTTGACTATATTAATCAAGGACGATTTACTTCAAATACATTAGGTGTCTCAGGAACGCAAGGTGGCTGGTTAAATAACTATTTAAAGGCAAAGTATAGTACATCTGCGGGTATTGAAGCCTTTAATTTTAACTCTAAATTAAAGGCTTTGGCGGGCAGTTTTGAGCATATAACATTAGCTGATCCAAGTAACTTAAAATTGGGAGGGAACAGTTTTATTTCCCATCAAGCTTTGGATTTGTTAAAATTGTTTAGACAAAATATTACATCCTCTGAGCTTAATCAAAAAATTAGTGCTTCACAACTTGTTTTGGAACGTAACATGGATGTATTAAAAAGCATTAATTATAATGCTGTGCAAAATGGTGCAAGTTATCCTAACGCAACACTAGCCAGATATTTGAAACATTCAGCGGCCTTATTTAGAAATATTCCAGAATTAAAAGTATCCTTTATGAGTTTTGGTGGCTGGGATATGCATGATAATCAAGCAGCAAGACAGACAAGTAGATTACAAGTTTTGGGTGATAGCATAAAAGCGTTTTATGATGACTTGGGCGCAGAGAGAAACAATGTAACCTTGTTAGTTATGTCTGAGTTTGGCCGAACCGCAAAGGAAAATGGCTCGTTGGGCACAGATCATGGTGCAGCAACCGCATACTTTGTGGTGGGAGGCTCACAGATTAAAGGCGGCGTACAAGGTGCATGGCCTGGTTATGCCACTGAAGATTTAGAGCGAGAGCGCTATTTACGGCTAACCGTAGATTATCGGAATATTTTAGTTGAAGCATTAGATTGGATTGATGATGGTTCAAAAATAAGCAACTCGAAACTTTCCTCGCCATTTCAGGAATTCAACTGGGATAGAGTGAAGAGATATACTGTTTAGTGATAGTTAATATGTTAGTTTTAACTGCTGTTTTAGAAAAAACATAATAAAAGCCGTGATGGGAAACCACCACGGCTTTTTATTATCAGATGATTTTACTGTTGCAACTATTAAGCCGTAGCGCTTGAAACCTTACGACGTAAACCCAAGAAACCTAATAACGCAAGAGCAAATAAGAATAATGCTGCTGGAACAGGTACCGCTGAGGCAGTAATTAGTCAACCCTTAAAAACACCTTAACCCCTTGATATATAGAAAATATTAACAGAAAACGATCGACCATTTCGACCAAAAATGTTAAAATAAACAGTAAGTTCTTGGTCGAAATGGTGAAAAAATGTTAACGCAAAGCTCGGGACAACATCAAACCAAGCTTTTTGGAAACGATCTGCTTATGCAACTCGATCCTAGTGATCCCTTGTTGAACTTAGCTACCATCATTCCTTGGCAAGATTTTGATGACGCGTTCTCAACCTTTTATACACAAAACAGAGGTGCCCCAAGTAAGCCCATCCGCTTAATGGTGGGGTTATTATTGCTTAAATCCCTGCGTAATTTAAGCGATGAGTCGGTGGTTATTCAATGGAAAGAAAATGCCTATTATCAAGCCTTTTGTGGCATGACAGAATTCCAGAAAACAGTACCGTGTCATGCCACGGAGCTGGTTCATTTTAGAAAACGAATTG
>CAYSGK010000180.1:0-4401 GCA_964430395.1 uncultured Methylophaga sp. | reverse complement strand
TTGTGATGTAAGTAGGGCTGAAACCCCAACATTTAATAGACTCATGGTTTAACCTCTATTCGTCAAATTGTCGACGTTGTATGAATACTTAGATGGTTGCGATAATTGTGCCAGTGTGTCGCTACGCATAATTCGTTTTATTTTGTCGGAATAGGCAGGGTCTGTTGCATAACCTGCTTTATGCAAACCTTCGATAAATTTATCTGGGTCAGCAGTCTGTTTTAATGCATCTTGATATCGAGGCTGGGTTTGCAAAAAGTTAATATAGTCATCAAAGCTTTGTTGATATGAATCATATGATCTGAATTTTGCTTGTTCTTTAACTGCAACGCCATCTCGATATTCGAGCGTGCCTTTTGTGGCCGTATCACCTTGCCAACGGTTATCTGCTTTAATGTTAAATAGGTTATGACTAGATTGGCCATCAGCATTATTAATGACATGCTTACCCCAACCTGTTTCTAGTGCTGCTTGAGATAATATAACTTCTGGTGCTACGCCTAATTTATCTGCTGCTTGTTTTGCCATCGGCCATAATTTGTCAATAAAATCCTCTGGCGAATCAAAGTTTATATTCGTTGGGGCTGAGCTATTTTCTACCGCCTGAGATTTAGTATGAATAGTCTGCTTCTGGGTAATGGTGCTTCCTCTTACCCCAATATTTTCTCTTTCCTTTATAGTCCCAGTACTATAACTTTTAGAATTCAAGTCAGAATTCACAGCATTGATTTCTGTGTTACCTGTTAATTGTCGTAAAATAACTTCTTGCAGACCTAAGCCACCGCGAGTTGATAAATCCATTGCCAATTGTTGATCAGCTATATCTCGATACATATCACTTTGTGAGTTATCAAATATACCATCACCTAAGCTTGCTTGACGCATACTTTTTAACATCATATTAATGAATAGTGATTCAAATTGCCCCGCAACCTGACGCATCGTTTCTGCATCATTTCCATCTTGATTTGATGATCTGCGTAACTCAGAAAGACCATGGAAATCTACTGCTGTTTGTGGAATGTAAGAATTTAAAGACATAAGCTTTAGATGATGATTAACTCAGCTCTGAGCGCACCAGCTTGTTTCATTGCTTGTAATATAGCAACCAAATCGCCTGGTGCAGCCCCAACTTGATTCACCGCACGAACTATTTCATCTAAGGAAACGCCTGGGTTAAACACGAACATTCGGCTGTCTTCTTCCGTGACTTCCACGTCAAAATTAGGCGTAATAACCGTTTCTCCATTAGCTAATGCATTAGGTTGACTCACTTCAGTGTTGGCTGAAATAGTGACTGATAAATTACCATGTGTTACTGCAACAGGGCTGACCCTGACATTTTGTCCTATTACAATAGTTCCTGTGCGTGAGTTGACGATGATTTTAGCCGCTGCTTCTCCTGGGCTAAGCTCTAGATTTTCAACTAAGGATAAAAAAGGAACACGTTGACTAGGATCACGTGGTGCATTAATTTTTATTGAAGAGGCATCCATTGAGCGCGCAGTACCTTTTCCTAAAGTATGGTTTATTGCATCCGTTAACCGACTAGCTGTAGTGAAATCTGCTTGGTGTAAATTCAAAATAATTGAATCTCCAACATTAAATGCATTACCCACTGTACGTTCAACAGTTGCGCCATTGGGAATACGCCCAGCACTAGGAATATTCACTGTGACACGAGAACCATCTGCTGCTTCTGCTCCAAAGCCACCGACAACCAGACTGCCTTGTGCTATCGCATAGATCTTTCCATCAATCCCTTTTAATGGAGTCATAATCAAGCTTCCTCCACGAAGGCTTTTTGCATCACCTAATGAAGAAATAGTAACATCAATTGTTTGACCTGGTTTAACAAATGGAGGTAAGTCCGTATGAACAGCTACTGCGGCAACATTTTTACTTTTAGGATCGACACCTGGAGGCAATGTAACACCTAATTCACGTAGCATTGTACGTAAACTTTGCCCAGTAAAGGATGTTTTATCTCCTGTTCCGTTCAAGCCTACAACCAAGCCATATCCCACAAGTTGGTTATTCCTCACGCCCGCAATAGAAGCTAAATCTTTAATGCGTTCCGCATGGATAACGCCCGATAAAGAGAGTAGAAATAGAGCTACAAAGACTGTTCTAATATTCATTAATAACCTTCTAAAACGGCATCAAAGCACTTAAAAAGAACCGACCTAACCAACCAACAACATTGGCATCATTAGTTGGCCCATCGCCAACATAAGCAATTTGCGCATCTGCAATTCGTTTTGATGAAATCGTATTATTACTATCTATATCACGTGGACTAATCATGCCTGAGATACGTATATATTCATTGCCTTGATTAATGCTGATTACTTTCTCGCCACGGATAATCATATTGCCATTAGCCAATACCTCGACCACAGAAACACTAATATCACCTGTTAGCTTATTACTTTGATCGCTGTCACCCTGACCTTTAAAATTATGTGTTGAGTCTAAATTAAACGCTAGGTTATTGTTGTTATTCTTGGCCAGAGGCAAAACACCTGGCAAATCAAACTCTGGGGTAGTACCAAACAATGTTGGATTGGTAACGCTATTTTTAGTGTTCTTGATTATCTTAGTTTCCGTTGCTTTCTCAGCGTCTGTTTTTTCATCTAATTTTACTGTCAAAATATCACCTACGCGCCGTGCGCGATAATCTTCAAATAATGATACGTTCTTGCTTACATCAAAAATAGCGCCATTATTTTTAGGTTGAGGAGCAACTGGTACTGGGCGAACAGCAGCATAGGATGGGTCTCGTTTAACTGCAGTGCTAACACAGCCCGTCATCATGATCAGACTGATAAAAAGAAAAAGGACAGTTAATTTTTTCATAATAGAACCCCATGCATTCTTAACGATATAAACTTAAAGATTTTGACTTGCATACTGCAACATTTGATCGGCTGTAGAAATCGCTTTTGAATTCATTTCATAAGCACGCTGAGTTTCAATCATATTGATAAGTTCTGTAACGACATTCACATTTGAGGTTTCTAGTGCACCAGCTACTATTGTTCCTATGCCAGTTAATCCCGGTGTTCCTGTTACTGCTGAGCCACTCGAACCTGTTTCCTTAAATAAATTTTCACCTATTGGCTGTAATCCTGTTGAATTAGCAAAATCAGCTAATTCAATATTTCCAACTGTTGTCGGTGATGTTTGTCCTGGCTGTAAAACACTAACAGATCCATCGCTCGCAATAGTGACACTTAACGCATCTGTAGGAATAGTCACTGCTGGCTCTAATGGGTAACCATTTGACATCACCATTTGACCTGTAGAATCAATTTGGAAGGTGCCATCTCGTGTATATGATAACGATCCATCAGGCATTAATACTTGAAAAAAACCTCGCCCTTGAATCGCCATATCTAAGGCATTATCTGTTTGTTCAATATTACCCTGTGAATGTACTTTTTGAGTTGCCACTGTTCGAACACCGGTACCGATCAATAAACCTGAAGGCAATTCTGTTCCACTCGAAGACTGCGCTCCTGGCTGGCGAATCGTTTGGTAAAGCATATCTTCAAACACCACTCGATCCTGCTTAAAGCCCGTAGTATTGGCATTTGCTAGGTTGTTTGAAATAACGGCCATTCTATTTTGAATGGCATCAAGCCCCGTCTGCGCTATCCTTAATGACTGATCCATAATTTGACTCCTCTACATTTTTTTGACGCTTTTTGCGCTATTATTAGCTTAATTGCAACAAACGTGCCGATGCTGCACTATTATCATCAGCAGACTTCATCATTTTGACTTGCATCTCATACTGACGCTGTAATTCGATCATTTTTACTAAGGCAGCAACAGCGTTAACATTACTGTTTTCTAATGTGCCAGATGCCACTTTTACTGTTGCATCTAATGGTGCAGCACTACCTCCTTTCATTCGTACTAGTCCATCACTGTCTTTAAATATATTATTCAATTCAGGCTTAACCAATTTTATTCTGTCTAATACAGCTAGTGATTTTTGCTGTGCTCCTACCGGCCGTATAGAAATGGTGCCATCAATTCCAATTTCTATTTTTTCAGAAGGAGGAATAGCAATAGGGCCACCTTCACCCATAACGGCCAAACCTGTTCCTGTAACTAACTGGCCAGTAGACGTTATTTGTAAATCACCCGCACGTGTATAACCTTCTCGACCATCCTTACCTTGTACAGCAATAAAACCATTACCTTGAATTGATATATCAAGCTCACGCCCTGTTGATTGAATTGTGCCTTGTTGATAGTCTGTTTGCGGGCGTTCTGTCATTGCATAGACGCGGCTTGGCAATCCTTCTCCAAATACAGGCATACTACGAAATTGCTCAAAATCTTGTCTAAAACCTGTCGTATTTACATTGGCTAGATTATTACTATTCG
>CAYSGK010000179.1:0-4419 GCA_964430395.1 uncultured Methylophaga sp. | reverse complement strand
TGGTAATGACAGGCCTCTTTGACATCGGAGAGGATGATAAGGAGTTAGTTTTTTCGATATTGCCACGTTGGGAGTTGTTGGTCATCAATAATATTGTGATTGATTAACCATTGCTTGGCATCTTCGGCATCATTTTCAAACCAAGCTTTGGCGCTGCCTAAGCGGAAGGTATAACCCCAACTATCCATATCGGTCATCATCCGTTCTTTTCCCATATCAGGGATATGTTCTGCTAGTAATATTTGTAAGTAACAGACACCATTTTCTTCGTCATAATCGCCTTCGGCATCGGTATCTAGTTTGCCTCGACGAATAGGATCCATGCAGATGTAATGCCCTGATTCATGTAGCGCAGAGTGGACGGGTGTATCATGGCGTAGGTAGAGTTTATTGCCAATCAAGCCGGCTTCACGCTCACCAAAAAAGCTGCCGGGAATGATTTCATTATCACTCACATGTTTAATTTCAATACCGTATGGTTTAAGTAATTTAGCAAGTTGTTGCTGGCGTAGTGGGCTACAATTTAAAACATTAGTAGGGTCTTCAGACACGGCGAGCATCACCAATAATATGGTTTGTAACCATGCCGGCGAGGGTTAAGCCAAAAATAGAGGGCATATAACTCATGGTGCCGTTCACTGCGCGTGGGCGACCACGACCGACTTGTTCAGGTGGTAGTGGTAGAAGGGGAGATTCGATTGAATAAACGGTTTGAACACCTTTACCAACACCACGCCTGCGAAGGTATTTGCGTAGTTGTTTAGCGAGTTTGCACATGGATGTATCCATAATATCGCCTGTACGGATCAGTGATGGGTCAAGTTTACCACCGGCACCCATGCTGGCAAAAACAGGTGTTTTATTGCGCCATGCTGTTGCTATTAACTCGACTTTACTGCTCATGCTATCAATGGCATCGACCACCACATCAAAATCATCCGTTAACACATCAGGAATGGTCGTCGGTGTGAGGAACTCAGTATCAATGTTTATTTTGCAGTCTGGATTGATATCTTGAATACGCTGAGCCATCACTTCGACTTTAAGTTGGCCAACAGTTGAATTAAGCGCGATGAGTTGTCGGTTAATATTTGATGCTGAAACCACATCATGATCAACTAAAGTAAGTTGTCCCACGCCCATTCTGGCTAAAGCTTCGACAGTGAAAGAACCCACGCCACCCATGCCGGCGAGAAATACATGGCTTGCTTGCAGACGTTCGATGCCTTGATCGCCAATTAAAATATGGGTGCGTTCGAATAGTGGGTTGGTGTTAGTCATGGTTTATTTTAACCTAAACTAGGCTTGCATCTCTACTCAAGTAAAATCAATTTTCAGCTTTATAATTTTAGGTGCTGTTAGCGGGGAGCTTAATTGATACTAAGATTCCGGCTAATAGCCTGCCGGAATGACGAAAAGTGGGTGTATGACAGTATATTATTCTTGTTTGGAGGCGCAGGGCACACACATGGTGGATGCAGGATCAATTTCTAGACGTTTAGGATTTATTTCATCATCACACACACTGCAAAATCCATAATCACCTGACTCGATGAGTGCGAGTGCTGAAGATATCTTCCTGAGTTGTTGTTGCCGCAGTCGTGTTGTTTCAACGGCCATTGATTGTGATTGCATGGCATCCATTCTTGAAACACGACCTACGCTTGCTTGATCGAGCTCAACTGTTTCAGTTGAGCTATGTGCCATTTGTTGTGAGTTCATCAGCCTATCACGTTGCGCTTCTAATAATTGCTTGAACTTTTGAAGGTTAGTATTATCCATGTTTTTTTAGTTTAAGCACTTTAATCGCCTGTTTTAACTCATCTATTGACGCAGATCGATTGCCATAATGCAAGTTAATATAGAGTTGAGTTATAAACTCTATTTCAGCAATATTGTTGGGATAATGTTGTTTTATTCGGTCAGAAAAATCCAATGGACCTTCACTTGATTTTCGTGTTAGTGATGTTTTATTACAAAATTTTTGATATAGGTTTACCTCGGGCGCAAGCCTTTTTCGATTATAAAATATAAATAGGCTGATTATCAATAATACTATACTGATAGAAATGCTAAGCCAAATTATCATTTGTTGCCAATTAGGACTAGGCATGCCGAGCTTGGATAAAAATTCTTTTTGAAGTTTGGGGCCATAAGCAAGGATCCATTGATTCCACTTATTATCAATGGCGTCTAAATTATTGCGTAATTTTTGCCAAAGTTCAGCTAATTTTTGACTTTTAGAAATGAGCAATGGTGATCGCATAGTTAATGGCATTACTGTTTTCATTCCTTGTTCGATACGTTCTTTTGAGACAGCAGCAGTAGGATCAATACGCAGCCAGCCTTTATCTTTGATCCAAACTTCAGTCCAAGCATGGGCATCACGTTGACGGACTACTAAAAAATGATCAACGGGATTGATTTCGCCACCTTGATAACCCGTTACAATTCGAGTTGGTACGCCCGCCGCACGCATTAATACGGTGAAGCTGGCTGCATAATGTTCACAAAAACCTTGCTTGCTTTCGAATAAAAATTGATCAATAACATCACCTGTTAAGACGGGAGGACGGAGCGTGTAATAAAAATCTTGTTGCTGGAAATAATTAATAGCAAGCTGAATGAGTTCACTTGGTTTATCTGTTTTTTGTAACCATTGTTTTGCCAGTTGCTTTGCTTTGGGATGCAGCCCCTCTGGAAGTTGCAAGGCTTGCTCAATAAACGGTTCGTTTGATGAATTAAAGGTATAGTGTATTTGCGAGCTAAGTTGATATTGTTTGCGTTGTTTAATCTTTTCATCACTACGCAACTGACCATCTTGGGTAAAGTGGGTATTAATGGGTTTTTGAATAGGAAAATCGAGAGCAAATAACCACTGATTATTATAAGCTTCGAGTGTTGTGGTGTAATGATAAGTTGATTTTTCACCTACGATATTGGGTTGGCCTGAGTTTTGTTGCTCATTATTGAGTTCTGTCCATGTCGTGCCGTCAAAATTCCAAAGCACTGGCCCACGCCAATATAATTTGGACTGGGGAGGTGGTTCACCATCAAATTTGACTCTAAACGCCACTTCATCAGATTGAATAAGTTGACTTATTTTACCCATTGTCATGGTGTTATCGATACCTGTTTGAGCGCTATAGGCATCATCAGGTAACCCCCATAATGGCCCTGAGATACGAGGGAAAAACACAAAGAGAAGAATCATTAGCGGTATCGCCTGTAGCAGCATTTGCCCGGCTAATTTAACTTTTATTTTAGTGCGTATTGATTGATTGGAATCGTTCAGGCTGATAAGACTGCCCGTCATAATTGTTACCACAATAAACATCAATGCTGCGATGGCAATGCTTTGAGAATAAAAGAAATTGGTTACAACAAGAAAGTAGCCTAAAAAACTACTGAGATAATAGTCTCGATGGCTGCGAATTTCAGTTACCTTTAGGCCTAACATAACGATGAGTAATGCAACACCAGCATCACGACCAATTAAATTGCCGTAATGGAATAACAATAATAATATGGAAAGTGCTGCAATACCACGCTGGATCCAGCGTTGTTTTTTATAATATGTCGATGGTAATGGCCATGCCTGCCAGATATTCATACATCGCCAGCCGATCATGGCTAAAAAAATAATAGCAACCCATAACGGTTGGTAATAAAAATGTGGAAGAGCACCTAATGTTAACCCTAACACCAGCCATAAAATTGAATGATTTGAGGGTGCGTTATTCATATAATGCTAGAGCGGTTAAGCAGCGGTGACGATGAGATTCACCACACCCATAATGAACTGCGTTATTAGGAAGGCTCAAACCATATGATAAGCCTAATGATTCTGCTTTTAATACCCATTGGCATAGTTGTGATAAACGTGCCTCAACATCGTGTATTTGTAAAACGTCTTGCCAGTCGAGAATTAGTCGTCCACCCTGTATCTTGCTAAATTGTTTGGTGCGCAATATATCATCACGTGCCATCGCTTTCCAAGCAATTGCATGGATGGGATCACCTATTCGATATTTATTAAAACCTGCAAAATCATCCAAGCCTTTTTGTTGTGTATTTAGTTTTTCCCCTTGTTCAGCGGTATTGGAATTAGGCAAAGGTAAAGAACCTTCAGGTTTTGGATAAATTATTGTCATGTAATCATTGGGGAAATAAGTCCATGTTGAAAATATCCCCATTGGGAATTGACTAGCAATACGAATTTGTCCCAAGGTGTATGCGCCCCGCGTTTTACTGGGGAGCGAATAGACAAATCTAGCTGTTTGCTGAGGTTTTATTTGTGCTAAGTGTTGTGGGTGTTGATAGCCACTTATTATTCTGCGAAAAGGATTCCATGAGCGTGGTGTTTCTTGTCTTGAGCTAATTTCAAGATGATAGTGATTGTAGTGAGATTGATTATCT
>CAYSGK010000178.1:3163-4463 GCA_964430395.1 uncultured Methylophaga sp. | reverse complement strand
GACGGGGCAAATTAAGGATGAGGTTGTACCTGTTATTGCGGCAAGTTGGGGATGATTTTCTCCCCCATTGTTTGTTTATGGCTACCATCTTAAACAGACAAAAGCGGCTTGATTTATTATACTATACCGTAGTTGTTTGTTATTTTAGAGAAATGTAGCCTTGGCAAAACGGAAAAAATTTGATTATGAAGCTTCAGTTTCAGAACTAGAATCACTAGTAAATCGTCTGGAACAAGGCGATATAAGTCTTGAAGAATCCCTTAAACTTTATGAAAATGGCGTGTTATTGGCACGTGATTGTCAAGATGCCCTACATGCTGCAGAACAAAAAGTACAAATATTATTACAGAAATCTGGTCAATCTACACTGGTAGATTTTGATTCAAATACGTCTGAATCGTGACATCATTGCTCTCTAGTTGGATGCAACGCCATCAACAGCGCGTTGAGCAAGCACTATCCAAACAGCTTCCTCAAGCAGGTGATGCCAGTTCTGCTAAACTTATCGAGGCAATGCATTATGCAACACTCGGTGGAGGTAAACGACTAAGAGCACTATTGGTTTACGCGACTGGTGAAGCCCTAGATGTTGATATAAATCTACTTGATGCACCTGCCTGTGCAGTAGAAATGATCCACGCTTATTCCTTGGTACATGACGATATGCCGATTATGGATAATGATGATTTGCGCCGTGGTCGTCCCACATGTCATAAAGCGTATGATGATGCCACAGCATTATTAGTGGGTGATGCATTGCAAACGCTTGCTTTTGAATCGTTGTGTGATAATGGCTTATCTAACTATCAGAAAATTAAAATGGTCAAAATATTGGCTCAGCGTTCAGGTGTTTTAGGTATGGCTGGTGGCCAAGCTATTGATCTTGAATCCGTCGGCAAATCTCTCGATTTGTCTGCGCTACAAGCTATGCATAAATTAAAGACTGGCGCACTCATTCGTGCAAGTGTGCACTTAGGCGCACTTGCTTGCGCTGATGTGGCTGACATGACGCTAACTAAATTAGACATCTATGCTGATCGTATTGGTTTGGCATTTCAAGTTCAAGATGATGTGCTGGATGTAACGGCAACAACAGAAGACTTGGGTAAAACACAAGGTGCTGATATAGCGTTGAATAAACCCACCTACCCAGCTTTATTAGGCTTAGAAGCGGCACAGCAAAAAACGATTGATTTAATTGATCAAGCTTTGGCAGAATTGGCGGATTTACCCTACAATACTGACATACTAGCGGCATTAGCCCAATTTGTAGTGCAACGAAAAAACTGATATGCCGACA
>CAYSGK010000178.1:0-3063 GCA_964430395.1 uncultured Methylophaga sp. | reverse complement strand
GAAAGCCCTTATGATGCTTTTGGTGTTGGCCACTCAAGCACTTCTATTAGTGCTGCACTAGGTATGGCCATCGCATCACAACTCAATAATGATCATCGACGTGCCGTTGCTATTATTGGCGATGGTGCCCTGACTGCAGGTCAAGCTTATGAAGCATTGGCGCATGCCGGTGATTTGAGTGCTAACTTATTGGTTATTTTGAATGATAATGAAATGTCGATTTCTAAAAATGTCGGCGGCATGTCTAATTATCTAGCACGGTTATTATCAGGTAAATTTTACGCCTCAGCCCGCGAAGGTAGTAAAAAAGTGTTAGAAAAATTACCCACTGCTTGGGAATTTGCTCGCCGAGCAGAAGAGCACATGAAAGGCATGGTGATCCCTGGCACCTTATTTGAAGAAATGGGATTTAATTATATCGGCCCGATTGATGGTCATGATCTTGATACTTTAATTGCAACGTTAAGTAATTTACGAGAACGTAAAGGTCCGCAATTTTTACACATTGTCACCAAAAAAGGTAAGGGCTACGAGCCGGCTGAACAACAACCCGGAAAGTTTCATGGTGTAAGTCCCGCCAGTAATGGTAAGACTAAAACTTCTAGCCCAAGTTACACCCAAGTTTTCGGTCAATGGTTGTGTGATATGGCTGAACAATGCCCTGATCTCGTCGCCATCACCCCTGCGATGTGTGATGGTTCTGGTCTTAATGACTTTTCAGAACAATACCCAGATCGCTATTTTGATGTCGGCATTGCTGAACAACATGCTGTTACCTTAGCGGCAGGAATTTCCTGTGAAGGCAAAAAACCTGTTGTGGCCATTTATTCGACCTTTTTACAACGCGCTTACGATCAACTTATTCACGATATTGCTATTCAAAATTTACCCGTATTATTTGCAATTGATCGCGGTGGCTTAGTTGGCGCTGATGGCGCAACACATGCCGGCAGCTTTGATTTAAGTTATTTACGCTGTATTCCAAATTTAGTTGTGATGGCAGCTTCAGATGAAAATGAATGTCGCCAAATGCTGACAACGGGCTACCAGCATGATGGACCTTGTGCTGTGCGCTACCCTCGTGGAACTGGTACTGGCGTTGCTATTGCCCCCGCATTAACAGCGCTTGAAATAGGCAAAGCAGAATTTAAACGCCAAGGTAAAAAAATCGCTATTCTTGCCTTTGGCACCATGGTTTCCCCTGCCGTTGAAGCCGCAGAGAAATTAGATGCAACCGCAATCAATATGCGTTTTATCAAACCTTTAGATACACAACTTATTAGCGATATTGCCGCCAGCCATGATCTAATAATCACCATTGAAGAAAATACTCATCTTGGTGGTGCAGGTAGTGGAGTCGCAGAATTCTTACTCTCAATCGGCAATACTACGCCTGTTGAGATAATGGGCTTGCCCGATAAATTCCTTAATCATGGTGACCATAAAACAATGCTTTCAGCATGTGGTTTAGATGCGGTAGGAATTATTTCTACTGTCCAAAAACATTTCCCAGTATAATAGTCAGGATTATGAGTTCAATTTATACATTAAAGATTTTAGCTGACTTTGCATCAGCACATACGCTACGCGATTACCCCGGTGATTGTAGCCGTATGCATGGCCATAACTGGAAGTTAGAAGTTGAAGTAAAGGCAACCGAATTAAATGGACATGGTATGGGAATGGATTTTAAAACCATTAAAACAGCCACGCGTGAGTTAGCAAAGACACTAGATCATCGTTATCTCAATGATATTCCACCGTTTGATACTGTTAACCCAACAGCTGAAAATATTGCCCAATATTTCTATCAAAATTTAAGTAAAATATTAAACATAGATACAGCTAAAATTTCAGCTGTAACGCTATGGGAAACCGACCGCGCCTGCGTTCGTTATAGTGAGGACTAAAAGAGCATCTCTAGTAGTTTAAGAGTTGCTCTGGCAACGCCAAAAAGCTAGAATCAAGGCACAATTTGCAGTGAATGGTGTATCCTTCATAAAAATTGTAACGCGGAGACTAGCTTTTTGGCTAAGCCCCGCAGGGCGAGTGTTTAAGCACTCATCTTCGTTGTTATATTTCTTACAAAGGGAATGCCATTTGTTGCGAAATATGCCTAAAATATGAGTGCTTAAACGCTCGCAGAACAAAACTTAAACTACTAGAGATGCTCTAATATGACTACAGATAAGAAAGCAGAATGTTGCGACACCATTGAAGATGTTCAGAATATTGCTGATAAGCGTCACATTGCTATCGACAAGGTTGGTATCAAAGATATTCAACATCCAATAAGAGTGAGCGATCGTGATGAAGGTGAACAACATACTATTGCTAATTTTAATATGTATGTAAATCTGCCTCATCAGTTTAAAGGCACCCATATGTCACGTTTTGTTGAGATTTTAAATCAAAATGAGCGTGAAATTACTGTGCAATCTTTCCGCGATATGCTGCCACAAATGACTGAACGCTTACAAGCTGAATCAGGTTATATTGAAATGGCATTCCCTTATTTTGTCAATAAAACCGCCCCTATCAGCAAGGTAGAAAGCTTGATGGATTATCAGGTGACGTTTATCGGCGAAATTACCGGCGATAAAACCGATGTAATGGTTAAAGTAGTGGTACCAGTAACCAGTCTCTGCCCTTGTTCTAAAAATATTTCAGACTATGGTGCACATAATCAACGCTCACATGTCACCGTCACGGTGCGTGCTGAAAGCTTTATCTGGATTGAAGATATTATTGATTTAGTTGAAGATGAAGCATCATGCGAAATTTTTGGTTTATTAAAACGCCCCGATGAAAAATTTGTCACTGAAAAAGCCTATGACAATCCTAAATTTGTTGAAGATATTGTGCGAGATATTGCAGCGCAATTAAATGATGATGAACGCATTAATGCCTATACGGTTGAATCAGAAAACTTTGAATCAATTCATAATCATTCAGCTTATGCATTAATTTCAAATGGGTTTTGATTGATTCAGTCTTTATTTAGAATAGTACACTTCTTTTTTCTACAAACAGTTTTTCACCATTCAATATTGCTTGAAAGAC
>CAYSGK010000177.1:0-4463 GCA_964430395.1 uncultured Methylophaga sp. | reverse complement strand
TGGTACCTAGGGCCGGAATCGAACCGGCACGGCCGTGAAGCCGAGGGATTTTAAGTCCCTTGTGTCTACCAATTTCACCACCCAGGCATCAGAGTATTATACCGTAGTTCTTTTGCTTTTTTAAAGGTTTTTGACTTTTTTATTGAAGAGTGAACTGGGGCGCTTTACTGCATGGCATTATGGGTGGCTGAAAAGTGCGAATGGAGTGGTCAGGCTATTTGCATGTCACGGGTATATACGATCCGCCATAATGCGGTACGAGTGAGGCTGTTTTTTTAGAGTGGTCAATAATATCGTATCCATCAGGACACAGGTTCGTCGCTTTTTGATAACATTTATTGATGCCGAAATCACAGTTTATGATGTAGCTTTGCTTGTCATTAGATGTGTTGATTGGACTGGGATTATTGGCGCAGCCGTACATTAAGTCTGTGAGGCCAGTAATGATAATAGTCGTCTTTAGCGGTATAATATTTAAACGTTTTTGGTTAGTGATAATGCATTTTAACCTTGTTTCCAAGAATCATGTTAATGCCTTGGTGGTTGATAGTGGGACTCAATGGCTTGACGTGTAAGAACACCATAAGTTCGCTCAACGCCTGGCGCTGTTATACGGGAGATATAAAGCGCTTCTGCATGGTGTGAGTCGAGGATTTCCAAGGCTTTTTGCAGGCTATCGTGAAGTGAGGCTTTGGTTAAATTTTGGCGTGAAGCGGGGATGGAAAAAAGGTCTAACTCCGCTTTGTCACTGTTTTCTTCTAGCGCCCGAGCAAGATCGGCGGCAGGCATAAGCGATATCGGTAAGTGATTTTGTTCAATGATAACCCACAAAGGGTTGTTTAATAGTGCAGCTTTAGCATCATCATGCGGGATCGTTTCGGGCAAGACGCTAAATTCACGCTGCATGGCATTGGCGACGCTGATGCGACGCAGTGTTTGTGAAACGGGATCGTTACGATAATCTAGCCCCCTTGCTCGAAGCAAGGATAGAAATATAGAGTCAAGTTTGAAGCGTTCAAAGACGATTATATTAGCAAAAACAATGGCCAACATACCGGGCAAAATGATACTAGGGTTAGCGGTGAGCTCGAGCAAAGCCATTAGTGCGGCTAGAGGAGCTTTTAAGGTTGCCCCCATCATGGCAGTCATGCCAATAATGGCATAAAAGCCAATTGATGAGGCAAATTCGGGAACAAGGCTGTTTCCAAGATGACCTAAAATAGCCCCTGCGACAGCGCCAATCACTAAAGTTGGGCCGATTAACCCTCCAGGTATGCCAAGACCAATGCAAGCGGTGGAGAGAAAGAGTTTTAGAATAAGTAGCAATAATAAGCTCCAGATTGCTAGTTCAGTTAAATGGGTGATATGAATAATGCTATAACTCATGCCCATAAGCTCGGGCATAATAAGGCCGCCCAACCCTACTAATAAGCCGGCAAAGCTGGTTTTTATCCAAAGCGGTACATCAGCCCAAAGGGCGGTAAAAAAACGAAGGCTATGGATAAATCCTACGGCGATTAGTCCAATGATAATACCAAGCAAGATAATGTAAGGCATTTCCCAAAGAGAGTTCATTTCGGTGGAAATAATACCCAAGAAAGGATCATTACCAAAAGCTAAGCGGCTGATTATGGCGCCTGATACTGAGGATAAAATTATCGGTATAAATGAGGCAATATGATATTCCATCATAATAACCTCCATCGCAAAAATAACCCCTGCGATGGGCGTGTTAAAAGAGGCGGCAATGGCAGCGGCTGAACCTGATGCAACCAGTATTCGCGTACCATTATTAGGAAGATCTAAGATTGAACCAAAAAAACTACCACTGGCTGCACCAAGATGTACGCTAGGGCCTTCACGGCCTACAGAGTGCCCGCTAATTAAGGCGATGGCGGCTCCTAAAAATTGACGGAGAAAATTTCGCCAAGGTAAGCGGCCTTCGTGGTATGACAATCGTTCGATAACATGCACAACACCTATGCTCTTTTGTTCTGCCGTAATGCCAGTAAAAAGGAGACCGATAGTGAGGCCGCCAATAATGGGAAGCGCAACAATCCATTGCCAGTTTAAGCCGATAAAGTCATCAGGGGTATTTGATGACAAAACTACGGTTTGGCTAAGATCAATAAATAATCTAAATGCAACAATAACTGAACCGGCTAACAGGCCTGTTAGCACAGCTAATAGATATAACTTAAGTTGTGAATCACCGAGTATGAAATATTGTCGCAGGCGTTCTAGCATCGTAACTAAATGACTTTGGAGAAGTGCTGCTTCTCTTTTTGTTGAATATAGCGGTCAAAAGCCATGCAAATTGTTCGTATTAGTAGGTGACCCGCCGGTAATACTTCGATTGATTCTGTATCGTATTTGAGGAGATTATCAATAGAAAACTGGTCTAATTTGGGGTAAACGTCGGCGAAATACTGCGAAAAGTTAATATTAAGTTCTTTTTCGATTTCTGGGATATCTAAAGAAAAATGGCAAATAAGCTTGGTGATCACTTTTCTGCGAATTTTATCATCTTCATCTAAGGTGATGCCACGGAAAACAGGTAATTCATTATTATTGATGCTGGCGTCATATTCTTCTAGTGTTCGTTTGTTTTGCGAGTATGAATCACCGACACTGCCAATTGAGGTGATGCCGAGACCGATAAGATCGCATTCTGAGTGGGTAGAATAGCCTTGGAAGTTACGATAAAGATTGTTTTCACGTTGGGCGATGGCTAATTCATCATCAGGTTTTGCAAAATGATCCATGCCGATATAAACATAGCCGGCAGAGGATAGTTGCTCAATAGATCGCTGTAAAATTTCAAGCTTAACTGCAGGGAGAGGCATATCTTCATCGCGCATTTGGCGTTGAACTTTGAAGCGTTCTGGCAAGTGAGCATAATTAAAAACCGAAATTCTATCGGGGTTGATATTAATAATTTTATCGAGCGTTGCTGAAAAGCTATCAGCAGTTTGAAGGGGCAAACCATAAATTAAGTCTAGGCTTACAGAGCGAAAACCATTAGCGCGTGCGGCATCAATTACGGCAACAGTTTCTTCTTCAGATTGAATACGATTAACGGCTTTTTGTACTTGTGGATTAAAGTCTTGCACGCCTAAACTGATACGATTAAAGCCAATTTCACGCAGAACAGCGACAGTTTCAGCATCGGCTTCCCGTGGATCAATTTCAATAGAAAACTCACCATTAGCATCATCGGCCAAGTTGAAATGTTGGCGAGTAACGGCCATAAGTTCACGCATTTGATCATGGCTGATAAAGGTCGGTGTGCCACCGCCCCAATGTAGTTGCTCAACGATGCGGCTGGAGTCAAATAGCGCAGCCTGCATTGCAATTTCTTTGTGTAAGTTGGCTAGGTAGGGTTCGGCATGCTTACGGTTTTTAGTGATGATTTTATTGCAGGCACAATAGAAACAAACGGTGTCGCAAAAAGGCAAATGGAAATAAAGTGATAACGGCCCACCCCGATGATTAGATAGCTCCACTTGTTTTCGATAGCTATCAGGGTTAAATTTCTCATCAAATTCAACTGCCGTTGGATATGAAGTATATCTCGGGCCAGCGGCATCATATCTGCGGATAAGGTCGAGATCAAATGATACGGTTTGTTGCAAAGTGCTTATTCCTAATTTTCTATTTTGGATTAATTATAACGTTCAGGGCATTAAGATGACATGACGTAGATCAAACGGCATAGCGATGATCATCTTCAGGGTGTTTAGTTAGATATTGCTGATGTTTTTCAATAATGGGTAAGACATCATTTGGCGAATCAATAATGTAGAAAAGGTCGAGATCTTTTTTACTAATACAGCCTAAGGTTAAAAGTTGACTTTTGACCCAACTAAGAAGGCCGTCCCAAAAATCTGAACCATATAAAATGATTGGAAAGTGCTTTATCTTTTTAGTTTGCATTAAGGTCAGCGCTTCAAAGAACTCATCAAGCGTACCAAAACCACCGGGAAAGACCACATAGGCCATGGAATATTTTACAAACATGAGTTTGCGAACGAAGAAATAGCGAAAGGATAAACTGATATCTTGTTCTGAGTTTGGTGTTTGTTCAAAGGGCAAGTCGATATTGAGCCCTACAGATTGCCCCCCTTGTTTATAGGCGCCTTTATTGGCCGCTTCCATAATGCTAGGGCCACCACCGCTAATCACTGAAAACTTTGCTTGCGATAATATGCGTGCCACCACTTCAGCATCTTTGTAATAGGGTGACTCGGCCGGTAATCGGGCGCTACCAAAAATAGAAACAGCGGGCCCCAGTTCATGCAAAGCATCAATACCGGTCACTAACTCTGATTGGATCCGTAATACTCGCCAAGCTTCTGTTTTTTTAATGTCTTCCATACTGTTTTCTCCGATTTATTCTGTTTTCGTTACTTAAGTATTACGGTATCATATACCCGTGACCATTCAATCTGCAGAATTCAGCA
>CAYSGK010000176.1:0-4500 GCA_964430395.1 uncultured Methylophaga sp. | reverse complement strand
AGTTAATTGACCATCAATCAATGTAAGTGCCATATCCATTTGCGATGCCAACTCAACATCATGGGTGACAATGACTAACGCGGTCCCTAGTGATTCATTTAACTGAAGAATAAGATCAAAAATCGCGCTAGCGGTGCGGTGGTCTAGATTGCCTGTTGGCTCGTCAGCTAACAAACAATCAGGTTTGGTAATTAATGCGCGTGCTAATGCCGCACGTTGGCGTTCACCGCCGGATAACTCACTGGGTTTATGCACCAAGCGGTGGCTTAGGCCAACCTTGTTTAATAATTCTTCAGCTTGTTGCTGTGCTTGTTTAGGCTCTGTCCCGCCAATGATCAGCGGAATAGCGACATTTTCTACCGCGGTGAATTCGGGTAATAAATGATGAAACTGATAGACAAACCCTAAGCTTTGATTGCGTAATTTGCTTAATGCATCAACGGATAATGCATTGATATCTTGGCCATGAATTTCGACTTTACCGCTGGTCGGTTCATCTAAACCACCTAGCAAGTGAAGTAGGGTGCTTTTGCCAGAACCTGAGCTACCAACGATGGCGAGACGATCACCTTTATTTACAGTTAGGTTAACATCAACTAGCACTTTGGTATCTAATTCACCATCATGAAAGCTTTTGGCGAGATGACTACAGTGTAAAACAGTTTGTTTAGTCATAACGTAATGCCTCAGCAGGGCGCGTTTTAGATGCGCGCCATGATGGATAAAGTGTTGATAATAGCGATAATAAAAAGGATACAACACTAATGATAATTACATCATTCCAATGTAAATCAGATGGTAATTCGCTGATGTAATAAACATCGGCGGGTAAAAAATGATAACCCAATAAGTTTTCTAGCCCTGCAACAAGCTCAGGTACATTGAGTGCAATAGTCACTCCGAGAATAATGCCGATCAAGGTTCCGAACGCTCCAATTAAGGTTCCTTGCACCATAAATATAGACATAATTTCGCGAGGCCGCATGCCGAGGGTTCGTAAAATAGCAATATCAGCTTGTTTGTCGGTCACCATCATAATTAGGGTGGATACAATATTAAATGCAGCGACGGCAACAATAAGTAATAAAATCACAAACATAACGATCTTTTCTGTTTTTAATGCCCTGAAAAAGTTGGCATATTGCCGTGTCCAATCGTCTGCACGAAAATTAGCAGGTAGCGTATTGAGTATGTTGAATGCAATTTCTCGCGCTCTAAAAACATCGTCTAGCTTTAGACGTAACCCCGTTACTTTTTTAGGGATACGAAAGAGTTTGGCGGCATCTTCAATATTCATAATGGCTAAGGCTCCATCATATTCAGACATGCCCACTTCAAACACACCTACTACATTCAGTCGTTTTAATCGAGGAATAACACCGGCCGGCGTTGGGCTGACATGGGGTGTAATTAAGGTGATTTTGTCACCGGTAGATACGCCCATGGCAATCGCTAATTCTTTGCCTAAAATAATGCCAAAACTGCGGGGTTGGAGTGCATCAAAGCGTCCTTGTCCTTTAATGATTTTATCGCCGATAGTGGAAACGCGGCCTTCTAGTGCCGGATCAACTCCTCGAATTAATGCGCCCCGAACACGATTACCTTGACTGAGCATAGCTTGCCCTTCTACGAAAGGTGCTGAATCAAGTAAATGGGGTGAGCCTTTTATTTGTGATTGCAATGCTTGCCAATCTTTTAATGTACCGTCTGCTCCTGTGATAAAGGCATGTGACGTCATACCTAAAATACGATCGCGTAATTCTTTTTCAAAACCATTCATTACTGATAACACAATAATTAGCGCCATCACGCCTAACGCAACGCCAATCATTGAGCTTAAGGAGATAAATGAAATAAAGTGATTACGGCGTTTGGCACGGGTGTACCTTAATCCGATAGCAATACTTAAAGGTTTAAACATTTAGTGTTAGTCCATGCTTCCAAGTTCCATATAACTCACCTGTCATTCCGGTAGTCTTTTTAGCCGGAATCTATTTCAATCAAGGTAGATTCCCGCTTAAAGCATGCGGGAATGACGGGTATTGAAATGGGGTTAAGGTTTATTTTGCGTAAACAGTTTTAGTGCCGCTTTCGCTACCGAGTAATAAAACATCAGCAGGACGTGCAGCAAATAAACCATTTGTTACAACACCAACAATCGCATTTAATTCGCGTTCTAATTTTATGGTTTCTATAATTTCCCAACCATGCACATCAATAATTACATTGCTATTATCGGTGATAAATCCTTCACGATAAACAGGCTTTCCACCCATTTTGACGATTTCACGTGCAACATAGCTACGAGCCATAGGCACCACTTCAACAGGAAGTGGAAAGGTACCCAACACATCAACTAATTTGCTTTCATCAGCGATACATACAAATTTATCACTAGCTGCCGCAATGATTTTTTCACGTGTTAATGCGCCGCCGCCGCCTTTGATTAACTCCAATAAATGGTTAGATTCATCTGCACCATCAACATAAACATCCACATTGTTGACTTCGTTTAGATCAAATACATGAATACCGTGTTCTTCAAGACGTTTAGTTGAAACAATTGAGCTAGAAACTGCGCCATCAATACGGTGTTTAATAGTCGCAAGCGCATCAATAAAGTGATTCACAGTTGAGCCTGTGCCTACACCTACTACACCAGTAGTATTAATATGTTCTAGTGCTGCATAGGCAGCTTGTTTTTTCATTTCATCAGCAGTCATTTGTTTATTCCTTCTTGGCAAAAATAATGTCATCCTCATGCTCTTTAAACGGGGATCTATAATTTACCACTATAGAACCCCGCTCAAATGACTATCGGAATGACAGCGTATATTGAACTAATTTCATCTAATTATAGAGATAAATTGCCGGCAATGGTAACGTAAAGCTATATTAGTAAAGAATATCAGTGCAATGTTAAATAAATACGTAGAAAAAATTGAAAATGCACGCGTCTATGACGTGGCAATAAAAACACCTTTAGACAGTATGCCTAGGCTTTCAAGACGACTGAATAACACGGTTTGCTTGAAACGTGAAGATTTACAACCGGTATTTTCATTTAAATTACGCGGTGCTTATAACCGCATGAGTTATTTAAGTGATGAGGAACGGATGCAAGGAGTAGTGACGGCTTCTGCAGGCAACCATGCGCAAGGAGTGGCGTTATCTGCCAATAAGATGGGCATTTCTGCACTTATTGTTATGCCGAAAACAACGCCATCAATCAAAGTGGAATCTGTTCGAAATTTGGGAGCTGAAATTGCTTTGCATGGCAATAGTTATGATGATGCTTGCCGTTATGCGATTGATGTGGCAACGGAGCAAGGGCGCACCTTTATTCACCCATATGATGATGAAGAAGTGATTGCTGGACAGGGTACAATTGCGATGGAGATCTTACAGCAACACCCTGGAGACATTGATGCTGTTTTTGTCCCTGTCGGTGGTGGAGGCCTCATTGCAGGTATGGCGGCTTATATTAAAGCAAGGCGACCAGAAATTAAAGTGGTTGGTGTGGAGCCAGAAGATGCGGCATGTTTAAAAGCTGCACTGCAAGCAGGCAAGCGTGTTGAATTAGATCAAGTTGGCTTATTTGCTGATGGCACAGCAGTTCGCCAAGTGGGTGAAGAACCGTTTAGAGTGGCACAACAAGCTGTTGATGAGGTCATTACGGTGACCAGTGATGAGCTTTGCGCGGGCATTATGGATATTTTTGATGACACCCGATCCATTGCTGAACCATCAGGTGCGCTAGCGGTTGCAGGAGTAAAAAAATACATCGAAGAAAATAATAGCCACAATCAAACTTTTGTGGTGATTGATAGTGGCGCCAATATTAATTTTGACCGTCTGCGTCATGTTGCAGAGCGGGCAGAGTTAGGTGAACGCCGTGAAGTATTGTTTGCGGCAACTATTGCCGAAACCCCCGGCAGTTTCCAACAATTTTGTCGCTTATTAGAACATTATGGCATTACTGAATTTAATTATCGCTTTGCGGATAGTAGTGATGCTCAGGTATTTGTTGGTTTACAGCTGAGCGATAACGAAAATTCGCGACAAACTTTGTTTGATAATTTAACTGAAGCTGGTTATCCATGGGTGAATTTCAGTGATAACGAAATGGCCAAGTTACATGTTAGACATATGGTAGGTGGGCATGCACCTCAGGTTGAGAATGAATGTTTGTACCGGTTTGAATTTCCTGAACGCCCTGGCGCGCTATTACGATTTTTAACTAGAATGGGTCAGCGGTGGAATATTAGCCTTTTCCATTATCGAAATCACGGTGCAGCTTATGGTCGAGTACTGGTTGGCGTACAAGTCATTGATAATGAACAGGAAGAATTTAAGGGCTTCCTCGATGCACTTGGATATGTTTATTGGCAAGAAACCGATAATCCAGCATATAAGCTCTTTTTAAAATGAATCACCAGATAATGGTGTAAATATTGCTTAAAGCTATTTCTAGAAAGGCCGATAAAAGCGGTAGACAAT
>CAYSGK010000175.1:0-4529 GCA_964430395.1 uncultured Methylophaga sp. | reverse complement strand
ATTTACCGTAAGTCGCGAAAGAATATTGCGAGTGATAGTCGGTCTGGGACGTCTAGTTTCTGAAAAATAGCAGTTAGATGCGCCTTTACAGTTCGCTCTGTAATGTCCATTTGTTTGGCTATCATTTTATTGGTTGCGCCATGACTTACTTGTTCCGCAACATCTATTTCTTTGGGGGTTAATTGTGCTATAAGAGCATGCTGTGCAGTAGATAGCTCTGGCTCTTTGCTGAAGCCATCAACTAGCTCAGAAATAACATCCCGTTTTACCCATACTTCTCCATGCAATACGCTATAGAGAGCATCATATAATTTTTCTATTGGTGATGCACTATCAAAATAGCCCCTTGCTCCCTGCTTGAGTACAGCAATTTGCTCGTCTATAGTTTGTGCAGGCCCTATTAATAGGATCCGTGCTGAAGTGAGCATTTTAATGGATGATAGCGCAACGTCATTTTTATTTAAGATATCGTTATGGCACAATATTATTGATGGTTGCTCGTGGGAAATAGCTTTAACCAATTCACTAGCTGTCTCGTAACAGCTACTTTTATATTCTTTCGGTAAGCCATTTTGAATTGTTGTGCGCAACTCATTATCAGCTAGGACTAAATATAAAACTGTTCCACTTGAGTCTAGATTAGTTAATGCTGTATTCAATTTATTTCAACGCTCTCGCAATGCCTCATTCCTAGCTTTTAATATTGGTTTCAGTAGATAATCTAATACTGATTTCTTACCTGTTAAAATATCAACAGTAGTTGTCATCCCTGGAATAATATCTAAATGACCCTTACTACTTTCAATATAGTTTTTATCTGTTCTCAGATAAATTAAATAAAAGCTCTCGTCTTTATCATCTTTTATTGTATCGGCGCTGATCCGTTCAAGTTTAGCGGGCAAACCACCATAAATAGAAAAATCATAAGCAGTTAGCTTAATCATTGCCTCTTGACCAGGTCGTAAAAATGCAATATCCGCAGGTCTAATCTTTGCTTCAATTAACAAATTGTCCTCTACAGGTACAATCTCAACAAGATCCATGCCAGGTTGAATAATTCCTCCCACAGTATTAATTTTTAATTGTTTTATAGTTCCTTTAACAGGCGACCTAACTTGGGTGCGTGTAACCCTATCTTTTTGTGAAAAAACAGTCTCTTCAGTTCTTGCTAATTCAGCACTCACCTCGGAAAGTTGGTTAGCCGCTTCAGTTTTAAATTTTGCTTTTTGTTCGGAAATCTTTTGCAGCACTTCTTTTAATGAAGATTGCACCCGTGGAATTGCGAGTCGATTAGCTTCCATCTCACCGTACAATTCATTCGTTGTACGCCGAATGCGCAGTAGTTCTACTTCTGACATCACACCCACACTGACCAAAGGCTCCGACATTTTTAATTCTTGGTCACTCAGTTCATAGCTTTTTTGTAGTTGAGTTTGTTTAGATCGTCGTTCTACTAACTCCTGTCTTCGCTGTGCCTCTTGTTGTTTTAACACGCTAATTGCAGACTTTAACGCAAACTGCCGCGATTGATATAAAGCTAACTCTTGTTCGGCAAGATGTGGGTGATTTTCAACAATATTTTTTGGCAAAATAAATAGAGTACCTGCACTTTCTGCTTTCAATCTCAGACTTCGAGCAAGCAATTCAAAATGTTTTAACTCTGTTTCTCTGAATGACGATGCAAAGCGTGTATCGTCAATTTTGAGCAGGATCTGACCTTTTTCGACCATTTCTCCCTCCGCAACCAAAACTTCAGATAAAATACCGCCTTCTAGATTCTGAATAATTTGGATTTTGCTAGAAGGCACGACTTTCCCTTCTCCACGTGTTACTTCATCTAAGTTTGTTTCGTATGCCCACCATCCTGCCGCAAGGAAAAAAGCAAAACTGAGTAGCAATAGTGAATGGCCAGCACGATGTACTGATTCAAGTGTTGCTGCACTCACCTCAGACATAAATTCAGCATCATCCGGATGAGCCCGTTTAAACCAAGCCATAAATATATTCTCCTTAGTGGATCTCTGAACTAGAAATGCTGAATCTATAGCCGTTTCCATTCATAACTTGTTCAAGCCCCCTTAGCCTTTAGATACTTTTATATGGCCTTTTCTCAAGGCCTCTAGTATTTGATCTCGCGGTCCATCAGCAATAAGACGTCCGCGATCCATGACAATAACTCTATCAACCAAACTTAATAAAGATGATTTATGTGTCACAAGCACTAATGTTTTATTGGCTAATGTTGTAGATAAATTTGCTTTAAATTGTTCTTCAGTACTATTATCCATCGCATTTGTAGGTTCGTCTAATATCAAGATTGGGGGTTCCAACAACAAAGCTCGCGCTATAGCAACACTTTGCCTTTGACCTCCAGACAAACCTTCCCCTCGTTCTCCCACTGGCATGTCATACCCTGCCGGATGACGATTAACAAACTCCGTTACGCCGGAGGTTTCCGAAGCTTTGAGTACGGCGGAATCAGTTGCGAAAGGCGAGCCCATCACAATATTGTCTCGAATACTCCCAAAAAAGAGCACAACATCTTGAGGTGCATAACCAACATTGCGGCGCAAATCTACCGGATCAACCTGCCTTATATCCGTTCCATCTAATAAAATAGCACCTTCATTCGGCTCATAAAGACCTAATATTAATTTCTCGATTGAACTTTTACCCGAGCCAATCCGCCCAATAAAGGCAACTTTTTCTTTCGGTTTTATGCTAAATGATACTTCAGAAAGTGCATCCATAGGCTGTTCAGGATAGCGAAATGTAACGTTTTTAAATTCAATTTCACCCTGAAAATCGGGCCGGTGTAAGAATTCTCTACCTGAAGGTCGCTCTACCGGCAAACTCATTAAATGATTAAGTGAACTTAATGCTGCTTTTGATTGATGATAACGTGTCAATATGCCTGCAATCTGCCCTAGCGGCGCTAAAGCACGCCCCGTTAAAATGGTGCAGGCAATCAATGCACCCATCGTAATATCACCTTCAGCTATTTTATATACCCCAAATACCACAATACTAACTGAAGCCATTTGCTGTAAAAACGAAGTAAAATTAACGGCTACAGATGATAAAATACGTGTTCGATGACTATATTTTGCAATAAAACCTATTGTTTGTTCCCATTTGCGTTGAATAAGTGACTCAGCACCGATACTTTTAATTGTTTCAAGCCCTGTTAATGTTTCAATTAAGGTTGCACTTTTCTGCCCTGAATGCTGAAAAAGCTGCTTAACCGAACGGCTTAATGGAAGTTGAACAATAAGACTTACCAAAATAGCTAGTGGAATAGCTGCTAAAGGTACAAATGCTAATTCGCCACCCAAGGTCCAGATCACAAAAATAAATAAGAATGTAAACGGTACATCAATTAGTGCTGTTAACGTGGTCGATGTGAAAAAATCGCGGAAGGATTCAAACTCTTGCATACTATTAGCAAAGGAGCCAACTGAATTGAAGCGAGCTTCCATTTTGATATTCATCACTTTTTCAAAAATGGTTGACGACAAAATTACATCGGCTTTTTTACCTGCCATATCAATAAAATAACCGCGGAGTGTTCGTAATAAAAGGTCAAATACAAATACCGTTGCAACACCAATAGCCAACACCCACAAGGTTTCAAGCGCATGATTAGGCACAACACGATCATAAACATTCATCACAAATAACGGTGATGCTAAGGCAAATGAATTCACCAAAATGGAGGCAATAAACACTTCACCATAAATAGGCCAGAACCGTAATATCGTACCCCAAAACCAATGTTTAGTTCGAGGTATTGCACTGTGCTGCGTTCGTTTATCAAAATTATGTACAGCCTTAATAAAAATAGCATAGCCGGTGTAAAATTTTTGCAATTCATCTAATGCTACTTCTGCCTCGCCTTCCCCTGTTTCAGGAAAGATAACGCGAGCGGTGTCCTTTTTAAACTCAAGCACAACACAAGCAGTACTGTTCTCAAGTAATAACACTGCAGGTAACACTAAATTAGAAATCTTACGAAGCGAGCGTTTAACAACTTTAGAAGAGAGTCCTGCTCGTTGTGCTGCCCGTGAAAATAGTTTTGGTGTTAATTTATTATCAACAAGTGGCAAGCCTGCACTTAGCGAGTCTGCACTATGCGGTTTATTAAGTAGTTTTGTCAGTACGGTCAAACAAGATAATAAGGGGTCATCATGTGTATGCTGACCATTTTCCGCATCCCACGGAGGGATCCTTGATTCTTGCTGTGTAGTATCATTTTCCATCGTTATCAGACTATCCAAAATTGTAGCAACGCTTCATCATACCTTACTCTACCATGAAGCTCTATCACCTTAATTAAAAAAGAATAGAGAGCTTGATCTAAGTTTCTATTCTCTATTTTATATACCCGTGACCATTCAATCTCTGATATCTACAGATTGAATGGTCACGGGTATATATGCTTAAAATTACATTCTAATAAATCACTGCAAATTCTAGGCCTATTGGTAATGGCCTTTTCAGATGATACAATTGATTTTAAGATTAAACAC